>NZ_CM184929.1:4177500-4288099 GCF_059641015.1 Bacterioplanes sp. CLAM21
CCACACAGTGTCCTCGATCCAGATAATGGACCTGAGTTAGAACCCCAAATTGACCAGGCTGGTATTTCAAGGTTGGCTCCACCAGGACTGGCGTCCTGGCTTCAAAGCCTCCCAGCTATCCTACACAAGCCAATTCAAAGTTCACTGTGAAGCTGTAGTAAAGGTTCACGGGGTCTTTCCGTCTAGCCGCGGGAACGCAGCATCTTAACTGCGAATTCAATTTCACTGAGTCTCGGGTGGAGACAGTGTGGCCATCGTTACGCCATTCGTGCAGGTCGGAACTTACCCGACAAGGAATTTCGCTACCTTAGGACCGTTATAGTTACGGCCGCCGTTTACCGGGGCTTCGATCAAGAGCTTCGCAGATGCTAACCCCATCAATTAACCTTCCGGCACCGGGCAGGCGTCACACCCTATACGTCCACTTTCGTGTTTGCAGAGTGCTGTGTTTTTAATAAACAGTCGCAGCCACCTGGTATCTTCGACCGGTCTCAGCTTACGGAGCAAGTCCTTCACCAAAACCGGCGCACCTTCTCCCGAAGTTACGGTGCCATTTTGCCTAGTTCCTTCACCCGAGTTCTCTCAAGCGCCTTGGTATTCTCTACCTACCCACCTGTGTCGGTTTAGAGTACGGTTTCTTTGTAGCTGAAGCTTAGAGGCTTTTCCTGGAAGCATGGCATCGACCACTTCGGACTCCGTAGAGTCACCGTCATCACGTCTCGGCATTAAGAACCCGGATTTACCTAAGTTCTCTGCCTACCAGCTTAAACACGGACAACCAACGCCGTGCTGGCCTAGCCTTCTCCGTCCCCCCATCGCACTACAAACAAGTACAGGAATATTAACCTGTTTCCCATCGACTACGCTTCTCAGCCTCGCCTTAGGGGCCGACTAACCCTGCCCCGATTAACGTTGGACAGGAACCCTTGGGTTTCCGGCGGGGATGTTTTTCACACCCCTTATCGTTACTCATGTCAGCATTCGCACTTCTGATACCTCCAGCCTGGTTCACACCTTGACCTTCAACGGCTTACAGAACGCTCCTCTACCATGCACAAAGTGCATCCGTAGCTTCGGTGTACAGTTTGAGCCCCGTTATATCTTCCGCGCAGGCCGACTCGACTAGTGAGCTATTACGCTTTCTTTAAAGGGTGGCTGCTTCTAAGCCAACCTCCTAGCTGTTTTAGCCTTCCCACATCGTTTCCCACTTAACTGTAACTTTGGGACCTTAGCTGACGGTCTGGGTTGTTTCCCTTTTCACGACGGACGTTAGCACCCGCCGTGTGTCTCCCGGATAGTACTCACTGGTATTCGGAGTTTGCAAAGGGTTGGTAAGTCGGGATGACCCCCTAGCCTTAACAGTGCTCTACCCCCAGTGGCATTCGTCCGAGGCACTACCTAAATAGTTTTCGAGGAGAACCAGCTATCTCCGGGCTTGATTAGCCTTTCACTCCGATCCACAAGTCATCCCCTGGCTTTTCAACGACAGTGGGTTCGGTCCTCCAGTTGATGTTACTCAACCTTCAACCTGCTCATGGATAGATCGCCCGGTTTCGGGTCTAATGCTAGCGACTGGACGCGCAGTTAACACTCGGTTTCCCTACGGCTCCGCTATAAGCTTAACCTTGCCACTAACATTAAGTCGCTGACCCATTATACAAAAGGTACGCAGTCACCGAACAAAGTCGGCTCCCACTGCTTGTACGTACACGGTTTCAGGATCTATTTCACTCCCCTCACAGGGGTTCTTTTCGCCTTTCCCTCACGGTACTGGTTCACTATCGGTCATCTGGGAGTATTTAGCCTTGGAGGATGGTCCCCCCATATTCAGTCAGGATATCACGTGTCCCGACCTACTCGATTTCACTGCAGATAAGATTTCGTATACGGGGCTATCACCCACTACGGCCGCACTTTCCAGAGCGTTCTACTATCTACAAAGCAGCTTAAGGGCTGGTCCCCGTTCGCTCGCCGCTACTAAGGGAATCTCGGTTGATTTCTTTTCCTCGGGGTACTTAGATGTTTCAGTTCTCCCGGTTCGCCTCTACAACCTATGTATTCAGTTGCAGATACCTGCCTTATGACAGGTGGGTTTCCCCATTCAGAGATTTCCGGATCAAAGGTTGTTTGCCACCTCCCCGAAACTTATCGCAGGCTACCACGTCTTTCATCGCCTCCAGATGCCAAGGCATCCACCGTGCACGCTTAGTCACTTGACCATATAACCCCAAACCGTCTCAACATTTACAAGCTATGAAATGTGAAACTTTATGGTTGGGCTTACTGATTAATTACGGGTAGTAATTAATCAAATCAAGCAACCGCCGGTTCGCTTGAGAATTCTCATTCTCATGTATCCAAATTTTTAAAGAGCAATACAGGACCGAAGTCTTGTATTAAAAGCATTAAAGCAATTCGTGTGAGCACTTAGCTGAGATGACTGAAGCATCGTTTAAGGAGGTGATCCAGCCCCAGGTTCCCCTAGGGCTACCTTGTTACGACTTCACCCCAGTCATGAATCACTCCGTGGTAACCGCTCTCCCGAAGGTTAAGCTAGCTACTTCTGGAGCAACCCACTCCCATGGTGTGACGGGCGGTGTGTACAAGGCCCGGGAACGTATTCACCGTGACATTCTGATTCACGATTACTAGCGATTCCGACTTCATGGAGTCGAGTTGCAGACTCCAATCCGGACTACGACGTACTTTGTGAGATTAGCTTCACCTCGCGGCTTCGCAACCCTCTGTATACGCCATTGTAGCACGTGTGTAGCCCTACTCGTAAGGGCCATGATGACTTGACGTCGTCCCCGCCTTCCTCCGGTTTGTCACCGGCAGTCTCCTTAGAGTCCCCAACTAAATGATGGCAACTAAGGACAAGGGTTGCGCTCGTTACGGGACTTAACCCAACATTTCACAACACGAGCTGACGACAGCCATGCAGCACCTGTCACTGCGCTCCCGAAGGCACCAAGGTATCTCTACCAAGTTCGCAGGATGTCAAGAGTAGGTAAGGTTCTTCGCGTTGCTTCGAATTAAACCACATGCTCCACCGCTTGTGCGGGCCCCCGTCAATTCATTTGAGTTTTAACCTTGCGGCCGTACTCCCCAGGCGGTCTACTTATCGCGTTAGCTTCGTTACCAAAGGATCAAGTCCCCCGACAACTAGTAGACATCGTTTACGGCGTGGACTACCAGGGTATCTAATCCTGTTTGCTCCCCACGCTTTCGCACCTCAGTGTCAGTATCAGTCCAGGCAGTCGCCTTCGCCACTGATGTTCCTTCAGATCTCTACGCATTTCACCGCTACACCTGAAATTCCACTACCCTCTACTGTACTCTAGCCTGCCAGTTTTGAATGCAGTTCCCAGGTTGAGCCCGGGGCTTTCACATCCAACTTAACAAGCCACCTACGCGCGCTTTACGCCCAGTAATTCCGATTAACGCTTGCACCCTCCGTATTACCGCGGCTGCTGGCACGGAGTTAGCCGGTGCTTCTTCTGTCGGTAACGTCACACTTGAGGGGTATTAACCATCAAGCTTTCCTCCCGACTGAAAGTGCTTTACAACCCTAGAGCCTTCTTCACACACGCGGCATGGCTGGATCAGGCTTGCGCCCATTGTCCAATATTCCCCACTGCTGCCTCCCGTAGGAGTCTGGGCCGTGTCTCAGTCCCAGTGTGGCTGATCATCCTCTCAGACCAGCTACGGATCGTCGCCTTGGTAGGCCATTACCCCACCAACTAGCTAATCCGACGCAGGCACATCTGATAGCGCAAGGTCCGAAGATCCCCTGCTTTCCCCCGTAGGGCGTATGCGGTATTAGCAGTCGTTTCCAACTGTTGTCCCCCACTACCAGGCAGTTTCCTACGCGTTACTCACCCGTCCGCCGCTCGTCAGCAGATAGCAAGCTATCTCTGTTACCGCTCGACTTGCATGTGTTAAGCCTGCCGCCAGCGTTCAATCTGAGCCATGATCAAACTCTTCAGTTTAAAAAGTTTCGATTGAAGGAATATTCAATCTAAATCTTGCTCAAGAATAAAACTGACTTAAATTCTTAAATGAATTTTCGACGAGTTCTTACTTGATAATGCTTTGTCTCCAGAGCATCTCAGTAAGCACCCACACGAATTACTTAATGCTGATTTTTAAAGAACGTTGCCAGATCTTTCGATCAAAGCGGGCTGCGTATTTTAATGAAGCAGCCTTTAATGTCAAGCGATTTTTTAAGTTTCTTTCGAAGCTTGTCGCTGACTGATCTGGAAGAAAGCTTCTCAGATCGAGCGGCGCATTATACAGCGCCTTTCTGGCTTGGCAACCGTTAATTTCAAATATTTTCTAGTGAAATCAACGAGTTACTTAACCGACCAAAGAGCTCACCGAGCTAGCTGGTCTCGAATCAAGGCGGCGTATACTACACTCAAAAACCAAAAGGTCAATGCCTTGTTTCGATATTTTTCAGTGCTTAGCGAGATCGAATAGAACTCTCTAAGTCATTGAAAAAACAGGGGCTTCTTGCCCACCTGCCGCGTCACAGCGATCAGGAGCGGCGCATTATAGGGAGTTGCTTGGCGCCGTCAACTGCTTTGTGAAAAGAATTTCATTGGGCAGACAGTTTCTCCTTCGAAGGTTGTAGTAAAGACCAACGACGAAGTCCTAACAAGACTAGTACCAAAATCGTATAAAGAACGGGCTCAAACCAAGACGAACGAATCTGCAGCAGATAGTGCACCGCCATCAAAGCGGCGGCGGGATAGCTCCACTTATGCAGAGTCTTCCAGCGCCGCTTTAGTCGGCGCTGCCATCCCTTCGTGGATGTCAGCGCCAACGGCAGCAATATCAGCCAAGCTAACATACCCAGCGTCAGATAAGGGCGTTCGATGATTTCAGCCAGCACATCTTGCCAACGCCACTCCAGCAACAGAGCACAGTAAGCGAGCAAATGCAGACTGGCATAAAAGAAAGTGAACAAGCCCAACATACGCCGATGCAACATCAACCAGCGCCAGCCGAGCTGTTTCACCAATGGACTAACACTGAGCGTCAACAACATAAAGTTAAAGGCCCAGGTACCGGTGAAGAACACGATCGCTCTGCCCGGCTCCGGGCCTAACAGGTTCCACTCTCCCTGCTGCACCCTAATGACAGCCTGCAGTAGATACAGGGCAGGCAATAAGGCCACCACAAACAACAACAATCGACGAGCAAGAACTGGCATTAGTAGTACCTTTCCAAATCCATGCCCTTGTACAAATGTGCGACCTGCTGCTGATAGCCATTAAACATTTGAGTGGCGATGCGGCTGGGGCTGAACAGCGACGACGGTAGGCGACGTTCACTGGCCTGGCTCCAACGCGGATGATCTACCTGTGGATTAACGTTGGCATAGAAGCCGTATTCATTCGGCGCTAACAGGTTCCAGGTGGTGGCCGGCATGGTTTCACTGAAGTGAATACGGACAATGGATTTAATGCTCTTAAAGCCATATTTCCACGGCACGACTAGGCGAATCGGTGCACCATTCTGGTTAGGCAGCATCTCCCCATACAAGCCGACTGCCATCAGGGTCAGATCATTCATGGCCTCATCTATGCGCAAACCTTCGATATAAGGCCAGTCAATGGTGGAGAACACGGAACGCTGACCCGGCATTTCTTTTGGCCGCTGTAAGGTTTCGAAAGCCACATATTTTGCCCGCGAGTTAGGCTGGCATTGTTTGATCAGCTGCGCCAAAGGGAAACCAATCCAAGGGATGACCATGGACCAAGCTTCAACACAGCGCAGACGATAAATGCGTTCTTCTAGTTGAACCTTGTTGAGCAGGTCTTCTAAAGCAAAGGTTCCGGTGTTGTCACACTCACCAGAGATGGTCACCGACCAAGGATCGGTATTGAGCTTGTGTGCGTAACGCGCCGGGTCGCCTTTGTCGGTGCCAAATTCATAAAAGTTGTTGTAACCGGTGACGTTCTCATAAGGTGTCAGGTCTTGCTGCTGTTCACCGCTAAAAGGCTTGGCGCCAGCCACCTGCTTTGCCAACCAGGCAGGAGAGTCGGGATCACGCCCCTGGTCGGCATCGATCAGTGCGTTGGCTGGATTGGCTGCCGCCAATAAAGATAAGGCCCCCGCCTGCATAAAGTGACGGCGACGCATATAAACATCATAGGGAGTAATTTCAGAGGACGGCGGAGAGGAAAAGCGATCTTTGCGTATCAACATAGCGACGGCACCTAACAAACACTGGAATGTTAGACACAGTCGCTACTAATGATTCATTTCTTACGGCGTGATTGCAAAAATTGCCAGCCGTCGTAACCCGGCCCAGACAGCGCATAAGCCATAAAAGCACCCAGCAGTACCTTAGCCGGATCGATGGAAACCACGACAAAGACCAGTACCACCGCCAGCAATGCCACAAAAGGCACATTGCCTCGTAGATCCAGGCCTTTAAAGCTGTGGTAGCGGAAGTTACTGACCATCAGCAAACCGGCCACCGGCACAATAACGGCCATTACCCAGGCCAGGTCTTGGCCTGAGGTACCAGATTCACTAAAGGCCCAAACGGTACCCGCAACAATGGCAGCCGCGGCAGGGCTGGCCAAACCGGTGAAGAAGTTTTTATCGGCTACCGCCAACTGGGTATTAAACCGCGCCAGCCTCAATGCCGCGCCGGCAACGTAGACAAACGCGGCGACCCAACCAATCTTACCCAGATCCTGTAGCGCCCAACTGAAAGCGACTAACGCGGGTGCCACGCCAAAGCTGACCATATCAGCCAGGCTGTCGTACTCAGCGCCAAAATCGCTTTGGGTATTGGTCATACGCGCTACTCGGCCATCTAGTGCATCGAGAATCATGGATATGAAAATCGCAATGGCGGCATTTTCAAAGTGGCCATTCATACTGGCCACAACGGCGTAGAAACCAGAGAACAGTGCTCCGGTGGTAAACAAATTCGGCAGCAGGTATATGCCTTTACGGCCTGGCCATTTCGCCGGCTTAGCCGCTGGCACGTCCTGCTCTGTGTGGTCGTGGGCTTGGCATGGAGCATCCTGCCCGGGTTGCTGTTCGTGTTCAGTCATATGCAATCTTTCGCCAAATAAAACGCTCGCATTATGCGTCATCAAAGCCGGGCTGTCTTCCACAGTGCTTGCAGTAACGGTTGCTGCAGCTGATCGGTAGCGGCGCACAAGCCGACGGCAAAGGGTTCGAGTTCAGGCTCAACGCTCAACACCCGTACCCTTGAAGCCATAGGACTGTTGCGCAATACCAGCTCTGGCACCACGCCCACACCAACCCCCAGCGCCACCATACTGACAATGGCTTCGTTGCCAGCGACCTGAGCATAGATGTGCGGGCGAATATTGCGAGCGGCAAACCAACGATCCACGCGGGTGCGCCCTAAGCCACTTTCTGACAACACCATCGGCACTTGCGACCAGTCAATTTCTGTCTGCGCCAGTTGTGGCACGGTGGCCAGACCACGTGGGGCAATAAAGAGTAACGGCGACGGTGCCATGGTTTTAAAACTCAACTGCTCGGGCAACACATCAGGCCTAGCGGCAATAGCAACATCGGCGGCGCGGTTTTGCACCCGAGCAATGGCATCGGCGGCATCACCGGTATGAATGCGCAGTTCAACATTGGGGTAACGCTCACGAAAACGTGTCAGCAAATCGACCAAAAAGCTGTAGCTGGCCGTCACGGTGCAAAACAAGGTCAGACTGCCACTCAAATCACTGACTTGAGTCGATACCGCAGAGCGCAATTGCTGGAAACTTTCTATGGTTTGCTCGGCATGCTGGCGAAACAACATACCGGCATGGGTCAGTTGCAACGGCGCGCTGTCGCGATCAATCAGACGAGCACCGGCTTCCTCTTCCATGCGCGCCAAGCGCCGGCTCAAGGTCGAAGCACTCATATGCAGCTGCCTGGCAGCCTGGCCCAAATGCAAGGTAGTACTGATGGCCAAGAAGGCCTGAAGATCTTTGTAGTCCATGTTAGCTCTGCAATGTCGTTGCATAAAACGCAACAGGTCGTGGCAATAATAGCATTTTACGCAATGTCGCCTTTGGCCTACCATGGCTGTCGACTTCAATTTAAATCCCACGAAGACGCCACACGGGGTGTATCCCGAGCGCTTCGTTATACATGCATGAGGAATGGCTGTTATGGGTAACAACTATTTTAATACGCTGAACTTGCGTGAGCAGCTCGATCAACTGGGTCGCTGTCGTTTTATGAACCGTGACGAATTCGCCAACGGCTGCGAGTTCCTGAAAGGCAAAAAAGTAGTCATCGTCGGTTGTGGTGCCCAAGGTTTGAACCAAGGCATGAACATGCGTGACTCGGGCTTAGACGTTTCCTATGCGTTGCGTGAATCTGCCATCACAGAGCAACGCCAGTCGTGGAAAAATGCCACAGAAAACGGCTTTACCGTGGGCACCTATGAAGAACTTATTCCTACCGCCGACGTGGTCTGCAACCTGACCCCTGACAAGCAGCATTCCAGCGTTGTTTCTGCCGTTATGCCACTGATGAAAGACGGCGCCTGCCTGGGTTACTCCCATGGTTTTAACATTGTTGAAGAGGGCATGCAGGTACGTGATGACCTGACCGTTGTTATGGTTGCACCTAAGTGCCCTGGCTCTGAAGTTCGCGAAGAGTACAAGCGTGGCTTTGGTGTTCCAACACTGATTGCCGTGCATCCGGAAAATGACCCGAAAGGCGAAGGCATGGACATCGCTAAGGCCTGGGCGTCAGCTACCGGCGGCGATCGTGCTGGCGTACTGGAGTCATCGTTTGTTGCCGAAGTGAAGTCCGACCTGATGGGCGAGCAAACCATTCTGTGTGGCATGCTGCAGACCGGTGCTATTTTGGGCTTCGAGAAAATGATCGAAGACGGCATGGACGAAGGTTATGCCGCCAAGCTGATTCAATACGGCTGGGAAACCGTTACCGAAGCATTGAAGCACGGCGGTATCACCAACATGATGGATCGCCTGTCCAACCCAGCCAAAATCGTTGCCTTCGATATGGCTGAAGAACTGAAAGTACTGATGCGTCCACTGTTCCGCAAGCATCAAGACGACATCATGACCGGTGAGTTCTCTCGCACCATGATGGAAGACTGGGCGAATGGCGATGCCAACTTGCTGAAATGGCGCGCTGAAACCGCCGAAACGGGTTTCGAAAAAGCTCCCGCTTCTGATGTAGACATCGATGAGCAAGAGTACTTCGACCACGGCATTTTGCTGGTAGCCATGATCAAAGCGGGCGTAGAGCTGGCGTTTGAAACCATGGTGGAGTCAGGCATCGTAGAAGAGTCGGCTTATTACGAATCACTGCATGAAACACCACTGATCGCCAACACCATTGCGCGCAAAAAGCTGTACGAAATGAACGTGGTAATTTCCGATACCGCGGAATACGGTTGCTACTTGTTTGCCCACGCTGCGGTACCCCTACTGCGTGAAAAGTTCATGCCACACTTCAGCACTGACGTGATTGGTAAAGGCTTGAACGTTAAGTCCAACTCGGTCGACAACCAGCACCTGATCGAAGTGAACGAAGCGATCCGTAACCACCCTGTGGAGTGGATTGGCCAGGAGCTGCGCGGCTATATGACCGATATGAAACGTATCGTTGAAGCCTAATTATAACGGCCACCGCGTCAGCTAGCGGTAGCCTTTCCATACTTATAATCCCTGCTCGCAAGAGCAGTAGTTGCCCCCTTACCTGCAACTCCTTTATAACCGGCCTATTGGCCGGTTTTTTTGTACTAGTCTGAAGGCAAAGACGACGAGATAAGCTCTGCTCCCGGGGTACTCTGCAATGCTCAGACTGTTCAGTTTGCTTTTTGTGCTGTTGTTCGCCGCTGCAAACATCCAAGCAGAGACCGTCAGCATCGCCAGCGGTGAATGGCCACCTTATGTATCTGAAGACTTAAACAAAGAAGGCGTGGTCAGCGATATCATCAGAACAGCCTATGCCAGTGTCGGTTTAGAGGTCGAGTTTTTATATTTCCCCTGGAATCGCAGCTTTAACCTAACCCGACGCGGCGTACACCATGCCACACCGGTTTGGGCAAAAAATCCTGAACGTGAACAGCAGTTTATTTTCACCCCAAGCCCCGTCGCACGCCAGGTAGTGGCCTTTTATTATCACGTCGATAACCCGGTAACATGGCAACAAGTCTGGTCGACCGACTATCACCAAGCACCTAAGATAGGGGCCACTCTTGGCTACCATTACAGCCCCAAGTTTACTCAATACGAAAAGGATAATTTGTTTCGTCTGCGCCGAAGCCCGAGTGATGAAGACAATTTTCGGTTACTGCTCAACAAAGAAATCGACGTCTTCCCTATCAACTTAACCGTTGGGCGAGAAATGGTGAAAAAGAACTTTAGCAAACCAGAACAAAAGAAACTGGCCATATTGCCTGAGGCGTTACAGGTAACCGATTTGTATTTAATGTTCTCGAAGAAAAATCCTGACAGTGAACGCTTCAGCCAACTGTTTGAGCGAGGCCTGCAAAATATTCGGGCCGACGGCACCATGGACAAGATTGTAAAGCAACATGGCCTTGATCCTCTGACATCGCTGCCATAACAGCGTATACATCAACTGAACTCTCAAACCGCGTTATTTGATTCTCTGCACGACCTGTGGAAGTTTTCCCTTTTCCCACGATACCTTGCTGACTCAGCCGCCCGCGCTGCAATGGCTCGCTAGCCAATGGCCGGGCCAGGTTAGCTTGCCACACTGATATCGTTGGCCATCAGTATTCGGCCCCTCGCCGGCAGTTAGGAGCTGCCACGCCATAACGATAAGAGTGTTGCATCATGATTCAGTACAAAGCGCCTATCAAAGATATTCAGTTCTTAATGAACGACGTGTTTGATTTTCAACGTCACTACCAAAGCATTCCAGGCGGCGACGAGACCAGCCCTGAGATGGTGGATGCCATTTTGGCCGAAGCCGCTCGTTTCAGCGAAGAAGTATTGTCGCCGCTCTATCAATCAGGCGATGACGGCTGTGTATTTAACAACGGTGAAGTCACCACACCAACAGGCTTTCGCGAAGCTTATGGGCAATATGTTGAAGGTGGCTGGCAAGGCATGTCGGCACCGGTGGAATACGGTGGCCAGGGCCTGCCACTATCGCTGGGGGTAGTGAAGTCCGAAATGATTGGCACCGCCAACTGGGTATGGGGCATGTACCCAGGGCTGTCTTTGGGTGCCATGAACACTATCTATATGCACGGCAACGAACAGCAAAAGCAAACCTATCTGGTGCCTTTAGCCGAAGGTCGCTGGACGGGCACTATGTGTTTAACCGAGCCTCAATGTGGCACTGACTTAGGCCAAGTTAAAACCAAAGCCATACCCAATGGCGATGGCAGCTACGCCATTACCGGCACCAAAATATTTATCTCTTCTGGCGAGCATGATCTCACTGAGCAAATTGTGCACATCGTATTGGCACGCCTGCCGGATGCACCTAAAGGCACTAAGGGTATTTCGCTGTTTATTGTTCCCAAGTTCAATGTTAATGAAGACGGCTCGTTAGGCGATCGCAACCCCGTGGTGTGCGGCTCGATTGAAGAAAAAATGGGCATTCATGGTTCATCGACTTGTGTTATGAATTTTGATGGTGCCCGAGGTTTTTTAATAGGCCCTGAAAATAAGGGGCTAATGTGCATGTTTACCTTCATGAACACCGCCCGTATTGGGACTTCGATTCAGGGGGTAGGCGCGGCCGAGTTGTCATTCCAGGGTGCCCTGCCCTACGCCAAAGAGCGCCGTTCGATGCGTTCATTAAGCGGCACCAAGCAACCAGACCAAGTCGCAGATTCACTGATCGTGCATCCAGATGTACGCCGCATGCTGCTGACACAAAAGGCCATCGCCGAAGGCGGACGCGCGATGCTGTATTACGCCGCCAAATTGGCAGATCAGATGATGGCCGCTCATAGCCGTGACGACCAGGCCGAATACGATCGCATTGACGACAAGCTGGGTTTTTTAACCCCTGTGCTAAAGGCGTTTTTAACTGAGCTAGGCTACGAAGCGGCTAACCACGGTGTGCAGGTGTACGGTGGCCATGGCTTTATTAAAGAATGGGGCATGGAGCAAATTATTCGCGATACCCAAATCGCCAAACTGTATGAAGGCACCACCGGTGTGCAAGCACTGGATCTTTTAGGCCGCAAAGTCCTGCTGGGTAAACTCAAATCCTTTAACGAATTTCATGCAGTGGTGAAAGACTTCATTAAAGAACACCAAAACCACAGCGAAATGAAACCCATGATGAAACAGCTTAAACGCTATCTGCTGCGCTGGCGTCTGGGTACGTTGCGCATTGCCTATATGGCGCGCAAAGACCGCGATATGGTGGGTGCGGCGTCAGTCGATTATTTAATGTTTTCAGGCTATGTCATGATGGCGTATTTCTGGGCACGCATGGCCGACAGCGCTTACAGCGGCTTAAAACAAGCCAATGGCGATATGAGTTTTTATCGAGCCAAAATTCATACCGCCGAGTTTTATTTTGACCGTCTACTGCCACGGGCCAAAGGTCACGCCAAGATGATGGTCAAGTCGCCTAAGACATTAATGCAAATGCCGGAAGAGCATTTTAAGCTCTAAGCTAGGACGGCTGTGGTGCTAGTGCACATAAGTACGAGTCATCACAGCCGCAATGCATCTCTTATGCGGTTAACCCTGAGTACTCGAGGCCAAGCGCGTACTAACCGCTGGAAATTCTTCAGATTGCCAACGACGTAAAAACGCAAATTCGCTTTCATAGCGAGGCGCGGGTTGTGGTGCTTGAGACTTAGGTTCGGTCAGTGTTGTGGCCTTGGTAAACCTTGCTTGGCCCACCTGAATTTGCAACGCATGCAAGCACTCAGTTCGATAGCGCGGTGAGCTGACATTATCAACCACCCACCATTCCGCCTGCATACGCTCTGCAGTCAGATCCAGCAGGACATAGCCGCGATAATACAAATCGACAAATTTCAGATGTGGCAGCAACATCTGCAGCGAAGATGCCGCTAAATCTGCCCGGGTCTGATTGCCAATGGCTTCTGACGACACAGCTGGCGTTACCAGTTCAAGTGCCAGTGGCTGACTTTGTTTGGCAAACGGATCGCGGTGCAACTCTAGCGCCCAACTGGAATGAATATCCCCCGTCAGCACCACCACATTGTCAATGGCCTGGTATTCCAGCAAATCAAAAAAGCGCTCTCGTGCGGCCGGATAACCATCCCACTGATCATAATTAAACGGTCGTTCATTGGTTCCTAACTGCGCCATCATCACCTGCTGACCTAATAGCTTCCATACCACACCCTGCTGCTGTGCCGTTTGCAGTGATTGCTCAAGCCACTGCTCTTGCTCGTTGCCCAGCAAGGTGCGCTGAGGCTGATCGCGCTCTGTTAACTCTTGCGCTGGCTGATCTCTTCCAGCCAATCGAGTATCGAGTAAATTCAGCTGCAATAAATCGCCAAAGCGAAAATCACGATACAACGACATGCTCTGATCGGCACTTTCCCGCACCGGCATCCATTCCAGATAGGCCTGAACCGCCGCTGATAATCGCTGCGCCCAGGAGCTTGTCGCACCATGACTTTCAGCTCCACCACGCCAAGCATTATTGGCGACTTCATGATCATCCCAGATCACTAAAAAAACATGTTGTCGGTGCACGGCCTGCAAATCGGCATCGCTTTTATAACAGGCATGGCGCTGACGATAGTCCTGTAACGACACAGTTTCTTGGGCCGGGCAATGCACTCGGCCAGTGGTCAAACTGGCTTCAATATTTTGATATTCATAGATGTAATCGCCCAGGTGTAATATGGCATCCAGATCGCTGCGGGCCGCCAGTTCTTTGTAAACATTAAAATACCCTTGGGCATAATTCGAACACGAGGTAAAAGCCAAGCGCAGATGCGATACGCCAGCTTGTGGCAGAGTACGGGTTCGGCCAATATCAGACTGCTGCCCTTGGCTATCAAATCGATAATAATAGCTTTGGCCTGGTTGCAGCCCGTTGACGTCGATTTTTACGGTAAAGTCGCGCTCGGCATGGGTAAAGCCAAAACCCTGCTGTAGCGGCTGACGACACTGAGGGTCCACATAGAGCTGCCAACGATAGGACAAGCTGTGCTCACCATTTTGCGGAGTAATTCGCGTCCAAAGAATCACTCTATCCGTCAGTGCATCGCCGCTGGCCACCCCATGTTGAAAGACCCAGTTGCTCTGCTGGTTGCGCCCCAAACCTGGCAAGGCTGCCGCACTGACACTGTCGATCAAGAACTCGCGCCGGGTTAAAGGCATAACCACACTCCCATTGGCAAACAAGCATGGCTATTTTTTGTGCAACCAATGACAACAGGGTTGCATTGCCATGACAGTTTGAAGGCAATGGTCGAATGGCCGCGCGTGGGCGCCTCCTCTATAATCATCTGGTCTTAGAATTTTGGTAAAACAGATTATGGCTTGCGCAATTGCTCATCAAAGTGGCGGAACCCCGCTCAGTATTTTTGAACCCCAGCAATATGAACACTGGTTAGCAGAGCAACCAGAGGCGACCCGCCAATGGCTGAAGAATGTCGCATTTTCAGGCAAAGGGGCCGCACTGATCCCTGCTGCTGACGGCGCTTTGGAGCGAGCGATAGCGGTGGTGAACGACTTGCAGGATATGTTTGCCTGTGGTGATTTACCGACCATTTTGCCAACGGGTGACTACCAAGTAGACAACGTTCGCGATCCAGATCGCTTAGTTGCTATTGCTTTCGCTTGGGGCTGCGGTGCTTATCGCTATGATCGCTACCGTAAAAGCGATGGCCAAAGTGCGCAATTAAATATTGATGATGCTGATGTAGTACGTGAAGCAAAAGATCTGATCGAGGCTGTTAGCCTGACTCGTGACTTGGTGAATACACCAGCATCCGACATGATGCCTGAGGACCTGGCTAGCGTAACTCAACACCTGGCAGAGCGTTTTAATGCTGTTTTCAGCCAGTGGACTGGCGACGAATTAAAACAGCAAAATTATCCCATGATTCACGCCGTCGGCCGTGCCAGTGTGCATGAACCGCGCTTGTTGCAGCTAACCTGGGGAAATCCTGAGCATCCAAAAGTGACCTTGGTTGGCAAAGGCGTGTGTTTTGACAGCGGTGGTTTGAACTTAAAACCCGGCAACGCCATGCGGCTAATGAAAAAAGACATGGGCGGTGCCGCTCAGGTACTTGGCTTGGCACAGCTTATAATGGCGCGACACTTACCAGTACGATTGCGGGTATTAATTCCGGCGGTTGAAAATGCTGTTAGTGGTAACGCCTTCCGTCCTGGGGATATCATTAATACCCGTCAAGGCTTGTCGGTGGAAATCGACAATACCGATGCCGAGGGCCGACTGGTACTGTGCGACGCACTGACCGAAGCCGCTGCCGAAACACCAGACCTCATTGTCGACTTTGCGACCCTAACGGGTGCTTGTCGTGTCGCTCTGGGCACCGAGTTGCCCGGCTTTTTCACCAACCAGTTATCCTTGGCTGGTGATTTAATGCAAAGTGGCGAACGCGTTAGTGACCCAGTGTGGTCTTTGCCATTGCACCAGCCATACAAAGAATTTCTAAAGAGTGACGTCGCTGACTTAGTAAATTGTGCCGCCACACCGTTTGGTGGTGCTATCACCGCCGCACTCTATCTGCAAAACTTTGTTGCCGATGTACCTTGGGTGCACTTTGACATTATGGCGTGGAATAATCGTAAACTACCGGGCCGTCCCACCGGGGGCGAAGCTATGGGTATTCGCGCCGTATTTGAGTACCTACATAACCGCTTCCAGGATTAACCATGGCCATCGACCTGATCAGCACGCAAGATGTGCTGTATTGGTCCACCATGCTGGCTGCGATCTTTTCAGGGTCGGCAGCGGTATTAGATGCGCGTGGCAAGCAGGTCGATTTATTTGGTATTTTGATCATCGCGTTTTGTGCCGCCCTCGGTGGCGGCACACTGCGAGACGTATTGCTGGACAGGCCAGTTTTCTGGATTGTTGATCATTATTATTTGATCATGGCTTGGCTCGGTGCCGTCGCGACCTTTTATTTGGCCCGCTGGGTACGAATATCCCATCGTTGGTACGTGGTACCGGATGCCGCCGCACTGGCGCTGTACGCCATTGCCGGTACTCAGGCGGCACTGACCGAAGGGGTTAGCTGGTTGGTCGCCTCTTTTATGGGCACCCTGACGGCGGTTGCGGGTGGTATATTACGCGATATTTTATGCAATGATGAGCCGATGATCTTTCGTGGTGAGCTGTATGCCACCGCCGCGTGGTGCGGCTCGTTATTAATGATTTTATTGCTACAACTAAAAGCCAGTGCCGGTGCTGCTGCTGCGGTAACCTTTATCTTAATTTTTGTTATGCGCCTTAGCGCCATTCGCTGGAATCTGGTACTGCCCCACTATCGTCAAAAGTAGTCTTACCCGAGTCGATTAACCGTCTCATATTGAAGAGCAAGGAAGATCTATGAACACCGCCGTGCTGGTTATTGATGTACAAACCGTGTTGTTTGATCCACAACCGCAACCCTTTGAACGGGAGCAAGTCATTAGCCGGATAAACCGGGTTACGGACTGGGCCCGCAACACAGGCGTAACCGTCATCTTTGTTCAACATGAAAAACCGGACAGTGTCATTGCATATGGCAGCGAAGGTTGGTCGCTGCAAGGTGAGCTGTTGGTAACACCTCAAGATCATCGTATTGGCAAGCAAACACCGGACTCATTTTTAAACACTGAGCTGGATGAATTACTTAAGAAGCAGCAGATCAAACATCTGATTGTGTGCGGCTACGCCAGTGAATTTTGTATTGATACCAGTATTCGAAGTGCTGCGGCATTGGGCTACGACATTACCTTGCTGGCCGATGCTCATACCACACATGATAAAGAACATGCCAGTGCTGAGCTGATTCGGCAGCATGAAAATATCACACTCCCCAACCTCACCAGCTTTGGCAGAAACATAACGGCTATCACTACTGAGCAATATTTGGCACAAGTGACGACCCATTTGGAGCGAGCAGAATGATTGTTGTTTATGGAATAGACTCTCAACTTACACCGATTAAACAAGCACTGTCGGATACCATTCATGCGTGTATGTGTGAGGTATTAGGCTTGCCTGAAGACAAACGCGCACAACGATTTATTGGCCTGGGTGAAGACAGCTTTTTTTACCCAGCTGATCGCAGCCAAGCCTACACTGTTATTGAAATTAATATGATGGCGGGCCGTAAGCCAGAGACCATAAAGACGCTTATAAAAACCCTATTCGCAAGAATAGAAAGTAATATTGGCATTGCTCCTATCGACATTGAAATCACTATCAAGGAACAGCCCGACTACTGCTGGGGATTTCGCGGCATGACAGGGGATGAAGCCAAGGATTTATCCTATTCGGTTAAAGTCTAAAACACTATCACTAGCGTCAACGGCTTAGCCTATTCGAACCAAGGCTAAGTCTTTCTAGTAGCTCCTCTAGGTCGCAACCCTTGTCCACATGGATTGCAAATAAACGGCGCACTGGTTGCTGATCGCCTATTGGGTCCATCGTGGCTCCACAGTAAGATGTGCCTTCCATGGTAAGCACCTTATCTCAACTTTATGATGCTATGTACTCGAATCACCCTGCGATATCTACGCCATTGGATGCTCGCCACACTGGTGCTCACGCCTGTGGCTGTGGCCGAGGTTGATCTGGTTAGGGTCGATAAATCAGAACGGCTTTTATACCTGATGCAAGGTGACAACGTAGTTAAGCAGTATGACATCGCACTGGGTGGCAGTCCTCAAGGTCACAAACAACAAGAAGGTGACCAACGTACTCCAGAAGGGCGTTACACTCTCGACTACAAGAAAGAAGACTCGTCCTTTTATCGCGCCATGCATATTAGTTATCCAAATAAGTTAGATACGGAAAACGCTCGCCAAATGGGCGTTTCGCCAGGCGGTTTTATTATGATTCATGGCCAGCGCAATGGCTTTGGATGGCTCGCCCCAGTGATGCAACAGTTTGATTGGACCAATGGCTGTATTGCCCTTAGCAACAGCGACATGGACGAGTTTATGTCATTGGTCAGCTCAGGGACCGAAATCCAGATTGACTGGTAACTTGACAAAAACAATGACAAAACTAAAACCGGCAACAAGAAAACTGTTCAATCAAGTACTGCACATCGGCCTGATGATGCTGGCGAACAGCAGTCAAGCAGATAACACCAGCACCTGTTATGGCAAAAACCATAACGGCAGATTAGAGCAAGGGATAATGCTGCCAGCAGAAGGCGATAACTTCGAAGGGTATAGCCAGATTGCTCGCATCGCTGGGCGCACCTACGTTCATTCAGACGTTTACAACATAGTCGTCGGTGCATACCAATAGTTAAATAAGAGCAATCCCAATAAGCGATTCAAATACGCAGAAACGGGTTTTCAGCAAGGCGGGGAATTTAAACCCCATAAAACCCACCGCAATGGCCTGTCAGTGGATTTTATGACACCGGTGGTGGATGGTGATGGTCGATCCGTTCACTTGCCTACCCACCCGTTAAATAAGTTTGGTTACAATATCGAGTTTGATGATCGTGGGCGCTATGATGGCCTGCGCATCGATTATGATGCTCTGGCTGCGCATCTGGTAGCGTTACACCAGCAAGCGAAGGCTCAGGGCCATGATATATGGCGGGTTATTTTTGACCCTAAGCTTCAGCCTAGGCTATTTGAAACTGAACAGGGTGCGTACCTTCAGCAACATATTCAGTTTTCAAAAAAACGCTCCTGGGTTCGCCACGATGAGCACTACCATGTCAACTTTGATATTCCCTGCCAAAGCACACCATAACAAGGCAATGCTCACCCTTGTACTGCACGAGAAAGTCTATTTGCTATAGGTATTCAGGCGCTGTTTAGCGAATTGATAGGTTCCTTCTGTCGCTCGCTCAATATCATTATCACGGCCATCACGGCGGTAGGGCTCAAAGGTTCGACAGGTATAGCGAGCCGCTCGTTTTACCAGCCCCCACAGTTCGCGTCCTGCCTGATCATCGACCACACCAGCTCTTTCCAATTCCTGCAGTTTCTGACGAAAGTAGACCGGTGCCGGCGGCAAGGATTCAAAAACCTTCCATTCAGGGTGTTGCAAGAAGGGGATTAACTCGTGATTCTTTTGATAGTCGTTTAGTACTTTCTTATGCAGTGTTTTGCTCGTTACAAGGAAGTCGTCTCCCCGGTGATATGCCCTCTTCTGTCCCGGCTGGTAAAAGTCAGCCCCCGACCACCCGCCGGAAGTGAAGGGATTGAAACCTAATAACCCCAACGGCCGAATTTCGTCTTCTATTACTCTTTGCGCTATCTGTTGAGTATTGTTACGACACCACCAAGCACTATCCATAGTATTAATATAATCAAACCCACTCAGACCACGCTCATCAAATTCACGGGGCTGATATAAGTCCAGGTCTATCCAGTAGGTCATGGCCGGAGACTGCATTACTAGCTGTAAGAGCAATAAACGACGTTGGTTACGATTATTTTCCGCCAGAATATTCTGAATGTCTGCATCTATCGTCGGATCTGTTTTAGCCAATGCCATCAAGGCGGCGTCGTTACCATAGTCATCGGCAACCCATTTCCGCAGAAAGATCACTCGGTTTAGCTGTTGTCGATAGTCATGTTGTAAATCCGGGTGAGCTGAAATTTTCTCCAACTCTGCAACCGGCAAGAAACTCGTAAAACGCCCGGAGCTAACAGCATGTGAGCTTTTTTCTGATCGAACCGCGACAGACACACCTTGGCTCAGCTCAACCACTTTAGATTGCTCCAACTGAGGGTTGAGGTCAGTAACAAACGTATCTCTTTGCTGCAAGCCCTCTTTCATCAGCAATAAATCCGCATAGCGGCCTTGCGCACGACGCTTTTCCCGGACAAAACGATCATCCGGCAGCACAGTTAACCACTGTAGACGATCAATATCATGGCCATAGCTTAAGCGAGTGACGGGCAACAGCATGGATGCATAGGCCACCAGCTCAGCATCCGTCGCCTCACACGCCTCAACCTGAGCGTGCATCCTAGAAAACTCTGCCAAAACATTGCCTGCAAGTGCATCGGAAGGCAGCAATACCTCACTTAATGCCGCTAACCAAGCGTAAGACCCCGTTTCTTGCCACTTGCTCCAAGCATGTTGTGCCAAGTTATTTATGCTATCTGCTTGCTCTGCCTTAGTAACCGCCCAGATTTGCATATGAGGTAAAGCCGAAGACGCTGCAGTAAATTGCAGCCAGTCCAATAAATCGTTACTGCGTGCGGCTTGGCGAGTAACCGCCTTAAGCCCGCTTGCCTTAAACTCATGGTCTTTGGAGGGCAACCACCAATCCGCTGGTTCCGCCGGTGTGGTCAGTAAATCCAAATCAAAAGCGGCTTGATAAAAGTGGGTGGCAAACGGCGCCTGATATTCCTGCAAGTGTTTATAGGCAGGCTCTAGCCCCAATACGACTCGGCTGGCGTAATCAATGACTTCGGTTGCTGAGCTGCCATAGGGGACCTCCCATGGCTCCGGTCGCAGTGTGCGAATATAGCCGTCGTTGATCGCCTCATATTTAGGTAGCTTTGTTCCTAGCTCGCTGTCCAGCAGCACCGCAGCATGGCCTAACCTGTTTGTCATAGCCAAATACATCAGTATTGATTCTCTAACCGAGTCCATCTGCTTAAAGTGAAAACCACCAGTGTAAAGACTTTGATCTTCTAAATAGCCTTTTCGGGTCTGCTGCAGAACAGTTTGCAAACGCTTGTTAACGTCACATTGGACTTGGGCACCGGCCAAGGTTTGCGATGACCAGGACAACAAGACTGATAAAGACAATCCCGTTAGCAAAGAGCAACAACGTGTTAGCCGAATATTGTTGGTGAATTCCATAAAACATCCATTTATCGAAAAACGTCGTAGCCTAGCCTGATTAGGCTGTTGAGCCAAATTGAATACCGAGCAATGTTGATGCTTATCACATTACCATTCCTATTAGTTAGAAAGGTTGGTTCCCTATCACGATCAGACAAGTTCCTTCACTAGCGTTTCAGTTTACTCAAACAATTAAGTTGTTGAGTCAACCCTCATCTGAGGGTACTGCAAATTTTTCATCTTCATACACTGCCCGCGCAACAAACAATTCCATTAATAAAGGAGAACATCATGAAACTGTTTAGTTGTTTAGCGCTGGGAACATTGCTGGCATCACTATCCTCATTAGCGGCAGCATCCGGCCCTATTTCCTGTCAGGAGCTAAATCTTCCTGATTCACCTATGGCTGGTAAGTGTGCATGGGTGCCCTACCATTCAGGTTATGGTGCTGTTTCCTCTGAGACTGTTTATGGCGGTATCGAAAATGGTTACAGTGTACATGTGTGTCGTGATAACGCAGGAACAGTAGGAAAGCTAATCAATGGCACTCATTGCTGGGTACCTTGGTACGGCAAAGAGTATCGACAAGACTCTTATGAAATTTTGAAAGTAAAAGACGGTTCTACGCATTATCGCTGGGACCGTGTTACCAGCCCAATCAGTGTTTTCAACAATGAAGTCATGGCGGGTAAAGATAGCGGTAACGCCACCTATATCTGTCGCGTCTATGATAACCGCAGCGGCGACTATACCGTCGGTAAATTTATCCGTGGTGAAATTTGTTTCTATCCACATGGCGGCCATGAATACGCAGCCGACCCTCGCAACCAAGGCCCACTGTATGTTGATGTTCTGCGTTACGTAGACTAACGAGAGCCAACCGGTGTCACCGTGCAAAACGGCGACACCATTTTAACTTCTAATTTAAATTTTTAAGCGATCATTAAAGTACGATTTAGAGATCACTATTTCATGGCTATCTCTAAATAACGCCTAAGCGTATACCAAAAGTAGAGGCCTCCGTGCGATTGGAAGCCTCCAATTCGACTAGTATGTCTGCTACGACATCGGCAACGGTATAGTGCGACAGACCCATATACGAGCCGATCTCTTTATTGGTATAGCCCCGACTCATAAACTCAAGACACTCTCTTTGACGGGAAGAAAGTGTTGGAGCACTCTGCCCTCCTAGCAAGGCCAGTACCTCGAATCTGGCATAAGCCAAATGGGCAATACCTACCAGCGTTAACATGGATTCATTAACAAAGCGTGCAAACTCATGCTCCGGTCCATCAAAGCATACGCTCAAAACTCCACGACGCTGGGGCATTAACACGGGTATGGATATACCATTGTTAAGGCCAAAACTTGCTGCTTCATCAACGATGCGCTTGGCAATGGGTTGAGTCCCCGCCACCCGAATAGCATCCTGCCAGGCAATTGGTTTTTGATTAACAATGCAGTGACGGGCTGGCGCATCAACCTGAACATAGTTTTTTTCCAAAAAGCGCTGCATCCACTCTGCAGGGAAATTGGTAATATGCCCAGCAGACGGATTGGACAAGTTCGCTAGCAAAAAGTGGCTACAGTTAAGCTGGTGAAGTTGCCCTGTTAACCAAGTTGTTAACTTTTTACGTGAATCGATTGCTTCTAATTGTGCCAGTCCATCCGATAGACCCATATTCCTCATAGCCCCTCCGCTACATCGACACCATATATACGTGAAAGAGGGTACCTACCTATTCAGACCCCCTTCCCTCATAAAGGGCAACGGATATTGCTGAGAAAGATTTTTAAATCAAATCCAGAAACCAAAACAATCGCCCTCCCTAATATTTTCTTACTAGGAAAATATCTCTCTTATTATTGAAAACTTTCCCCTAACCAATTTGACCTAATCCTTACGAGTAGCCCACATAATACGTGGCAATATCGATGTCGGCGTGTAACACCTCAAGAAAATAGAACATGACCCAACATGGTCAGCCTAATATATTCCCAATACTCGCTTGACCGAAAAACAACTCCTGCCTAGCGCACCATCCATTACAGTTCATCTAATGGCGACCATCGACTCGAAAAGTGCAGCAACTTGGAGATAGTTTCGTTTATCAGCTTGCTGGAAATATTTATACTCGTGCTTGTATTTGATTGATCAGCGTCTGATCGGTTGCGTATCGCCAATAATAACCATGTGATTTGTTGTTGGTTCACTAACCCATTTTTCGCAATAAAGTAGTGCGGTATACGCTCCAATATTTGCATATAGAAACCCGGTAAAGCTAAACTATCTTTTTTGATACCAGTTATTCATTAGAATATGAAGCGCAATGTGGTGATTGGTACCCTGGGGGTGGTTAAAGATGGCAAAGGTCGCGGCAGTAAACGCTGGCAACTGTGGCGCCCGACCTTAGGATTGGTCAAGCAGACAGACTTTCCGGTTCACAGGCTAGAGCTCTTTTATCCGCCTGACTATCAGCGCATGGCACAGCGAACAGAAGAAGATATCAAGCAGGTGTCGCCCGAAACCGACGTAGTCCTGATTGAGGCCCCTATTGCAGACCCCTGGGACTTAGCTGAAAGCTATCGCTGGCTACAGCAGTTTGCCCAACATTACCGTTTTAATAGCGATAAGGAAGATTATTTCCTTCATATCACTACAGGCACGCACATTCACCAAATCTGCCTGTTTTTATTGGCCGAAGCACGCCTCTTCCCTGCCCGATTGGTTCAAACCTCACCAGCACCGGAGCATGAAGACAAAGCACTGGGGCGCATTCAAATCATTGACCTGGAGCTGGGTAAGTACGATCTGCTAGCACAGCGCTTTCGTGAACAGGCCCAGGCCGCACAGGACTTTCTGAAGGAAGGCATTAACACTCGTAACTCCGCCTTTAATGCCATGATTGCTGAAATTGAGCAGGTAGCTCAGCTCTCCGATGCTCCCATTTTGCTCAATGGCCCAACCGGTGCTGGTAAAACCCACTTGGCACGTAAGATTTATGAGCTTAGAGTGCACAACGAACTAACTAGCGGCAGCTTTGTTGCCGTTAACTGCGCTACCCTAGTCGGGGATGGTGCCATGTCAGCGCTATTTGGCCACAAACGTGGTGCTTTTACTGGTGCCGCCAACGATCGCAGTGGTTTTTTGCGCCAGGCCGATAATGGCATTTTGTTTTTAGATGAAATTGGTGAACTAGGTATTGATGAGCAAGCCATGTTGCTGCATGCCATCGAAACGCATAGCTTTTACCCATTAGGCAGTGATCAAGAAGTAGTCAGTCAGTTTCAGCTAATTGCCGGCACGAACAAAAACTTGCAACAAGAAGTCGCCGCTGGCCGCTTTCGTGAAGATTTACTTGCCCGTATTAATTTATGGCAGTGGACACTGCCCGGCCTAGCAGAACGCCGCCAAGATATTGAGGCCAACCTCGACTTTGAACTGCATAAATTCAATCAGACTCAGCATAAAGTGATTCGTTTTAATGCCCGAGCCAAACGACGATATATGAAATTCGCCCTAAGCGAGCAAGCCAGCTGGGCCGCTAACTTTCGTGATCTTAACGCCAGCGTGGTACGTATGGCCACCCTAAACCATCACGGCACCATTGATGAAAATATAGTCAATACCGAGATCGAACGACTGCAACAGCGCTGGCATAACACATCCAACGCTTCACCTTCAAATGTTGACTTGAGTGACATACTCAGCGCAGAGCAGCTGCAGTCGCTGGATTTGTTTGAACAGCTGCAACTGAGCAATGTAATTTCGGTATGTCGGCAATGCCAAACCATGGCCGAGGCAGGCCGAAAGTTATTTAACGCCAGTCGCCAGAAAAAGTCATCGGCTAATGATTCCCACAGAATCAAGACCTATCTAAACAAATATGGATTAAGCTTTAGTGTTATTACCAAAACCGATTAACCGCACCAATAGTAGAAAATTCTATGTATTTGCAGTTTATCAGCCAATACAGACTCCAAGATATCAACAAGAATGCTAGCACTTAATTGCTAGACAAAAGAAACAAATAAGGGCATCCGTCAAGCTTTAACTATTGATAATATTATTCTTAGGAAACAGAATACCACCTACCTATTCACTGATAACGGATCTATCAAATGATTAAAAAAACACTGCCAATTTTCATTGCTGCTGCCTTACTGTCGCCTTATTCAATTGCACAATCGGTCGACAATGAAGAAAAGAATCATATCAAGCTGGAACAGCCGCAGGCAGTTTCGGCCTTTGTCACAACACTAGTAATCGATGCGGCAAAGTCTGCCATAAAAGGAAAACTAAAGTCAGTGTTCTCAGATGCGTTATTTGGTGGTGGAAACTCCAAACTCAATAGCGAAGTCAACCTAAGCAAGAAATCTCTAGACGAGATTAGAAATATCGTTAGAGACGATTCGACTAAAAACAAGATTGCAGAGTACAAAAGCGATCTTAATACATTAAAGGACTTGCTAGCTGACTACCGAGCGAGTTTCGACAATCTAAATAATTCAGAAAAGCGAAGAAAGCAAGACACCCTAAACTTGGTATCCACTCGGCTTGTCAATCACGAACTATTCAATAACTCTTACTACAAAGAGTATAGAACGAAGCTAGTACAAACATATTCACTAGCTGTTTCCTTACGAGTCGCTGTTCTTGCTGAAAAAGTTAAAAATGGCGACCTGAGTGGAAATATAGATTACATCAATCATGTTCAATCCAGCATGAAGAACCAGCTAGTATCAGTCGGCTCTGAAACGGATAGCTATATTAAATCAAGAATCAGGGTTTTTGAACAGAAGCATTGCCACGGCAACAACCCTGTCTCGTTGATAAGCAGCACAAGTGAAACCATGAGCAGCTGCAGATTCCCAAGTTATACTTACTTAGTCATTGATAACATTCGTAGCATTAACAATCCAGTGGTTGAGTACACAAACAGGTATACTGCAGAAAGAGCAATGAATGGTCTTATAACCCAGTATAAAAACAAGTTCAAAGGATCTGGATTCAACTCTCTAACAACTTCTCTAGGAGAGTCATTCTCGTACTAGCGACAGACCATGAACATCGCAACTTTGTCGGTGTTCATGATTTCTTAGCTAGAGAAGAGGCTGTAGATAAAACTTTTTAACTGCTTATCATCCATCAGGATAAGCAGTTATGAAAAACACAACTTATCCTTAAGCTAACTGGACCCAAAGGTGCCTAGTTAAGCGCCTTGTTCAGTAGCTAGGTTGATGGTGAGATGCATGTCATCCAGCGAAACGGTAACCTCAGAAGCCTGGGTCATATAAATGTCTATACCTGGAAGCCAATCAACTAAAGATAGATCTCCATCTGCTTGGCATGGGATCTCCATACGAATGGCTTTGCCCTTTGCTTGAGTCACCTCTGGCAGGGTATAGATTTCTATCTGGAACGGCACACCTGGGCGACACATCCAGGCAACATTTTTTGTGTATGTATAACGTGATATCGGGTGAAGCAGAAGGCCGTGTGATGCAAAGTAATCAATAGCATCATCAAGGGCGTCAGTTACAAAGCCAAAGTGGTGAAGTCCAGACCCGCGCTTAGCCATTGCTCTGCTATATGGCCCGTCGCTGATGGGCTCGAGGATCAATAGTGAAGGAGCATGTTCACCGGGTAGATGAGCATACTGCTCTAAAGTGCCTTCAGATGGATGTCGCTCTGGTTCATCAAGACGAATCCATGATGGCAACGTCGCTATCACAGACGACAAATTGGATGAGAGTAAAGCAATGTGGTCAAGATTGAGTATCATATCGTGATGCCGAATGGATGATTACAGAGCCTGCCTGTTTTATAGGAGAGCCTTCAGTGAAGCCTGCTCATAATCTGGCCAATAAGACCGTAACGATGCCGACTAGATGATAGAGGTACTGCCCCACCAATCAGGCACTGCAGCCTTTGCAATCTGCCAGAAAAGTTAGCAGCCTTATCGCTCAAAATACTACTGTATATAAACACAGTCAAGTTAAACGATTGGCTTTAGCTGACTTTCCGAGTACCGTGAAGCAAACTGATCATATGGATGTTGTTTACTTTTTTGCCATGTGACTTTAACAAGAGTCATTCACAGTTACTTGATGGAACAGCAAGGCCTCAACAGTCCAAGACCTGAATCAACATTAAACCAAGCTATTTAGCCTTTAATTCGTTTGCTAGATTCTGGGCTTTACTGGCTGACAGTACTTCATTACTTGTGTTTCCAAGCAGTCGATGCTGGAGTCCGATAACTTGTGAGAGCATCATTCTCCATATGACATATAGGTACTGCCATCATCTACCGACGTGGCAACAAAACCTAACCGTTTATACAAGGATATTGCTGGATTACAATTGATCACGCTCAATCTTACAGGCAAGCCAAGATCGGCAGCATTCGCACAGATATTTGACATAAGATGACGACCAACTCCAATATTTCGAAAGCCTTCAGCAACAAGCATCATCTTAACGTAAACATGGTCAATTTCTTCCAGAAGAAGATAGGCTGCCACATCGCTACCACCTAGGGATACAATTTTGAACTGATTGATTGGGAGCTTATTAAAAAAACCATTCGTTTGATAATCCTCATCCCACCCCCATTGCTCTTCGATATAGGGCTTTAGAGAGCTTTCATATAGATCCCATAACCATTCCCTATCAGATTCACGATAATATCTTTCAATAATATCCAACGAAGTTCCCTAAATAACTAAAGTTTTCAGTATGACTCTTTACTACATGTAATTAATTAACTGACAAACACCAAGTCGTAACTCAGTACCAATCGACGTTCTACCTCCCAGCCCCTTCTCATCTTTATACAGATATGTTGCTTACACAACCACTTCTAAGTAGAAGGAATTAAGCACTATCTCGTGACATACAAAAAATCAAGTCAAAAGACTCGAAATGGTAACCAAACACGGTACTATGCTGCTAACACGACAAACAAGAACAATAACCATGCTGACCTATACCTCTTATCTGAAAATCGACGAGTTATTAGCCCTACAAGCGCCTGAATCTGAGCCCACTGAACACGATGAGATGCTGTTTATTGTGATACACCAAACGTACGAGCTTTGGTTTAAGCAGTTGTTGCATGAGATCGATGAGTTTAACCGTCGTATTGATCAAGGCGATACGACACTGGCTGCAAAAACTCTAAAACGGTGTTTAAAGATTCTTAAAACCTTAGTGGGTCAGGTCGACATCCTGGAAACCATGACGCCACTGGAGTTCGCCAGTTTTCGATCATTCTTGGCCAGCTCTAGCGGTTTTCAGAGCTATCAGTTCCGAGCCTTAGAGTTTGTGCTGGGCTTTAAACGTCGTGCCCCGCTCGATCACCAGCCAGAAGGCAGCAGTGGCTGGCAATTATTGAGCACTCGCCTGCAACAACCGAGCGTTTGGCAGCACATTTTGATGTTGCTAGCCCAACGAGGATTCACGATCCCGGCGGATCTGCTGGAAGTGAACGATCAAGCTACATCAAGCAGCCAGCAGGTACAGGCGGTATTGCTCGAGGTGTACCAAAGCGTACCCGAGCTGGCAATGGTGTTAGAACTGTTGGTCGACCTCGATGAAGGCCTGCAAGAATGGCGCTACCGGCACGTACAAATGGTGCGCCGAACCATAGGCAGCAAAATGGGTACCGGTGGTAGTGAGGGGGTCGGCTATCTGCAAAGCACCCTATTTCAGCCGATATTCCCTGATTTATGGGCGGTTCGGTCGCAGTTTTGACTTTTTGCTGGCCAGATAATTAACGACACAGAGATGGCTTTATGACCTTTGATTGGCACGCAGCCGTGGCTCGGTTGCAACCGCATTATCAGCAATTTTCGGTGCAAGATCGCATACTACTGACTGGGCATTCTCATCAGGCCTGGCCAGATGTAGCACTGCAAGGTCAAATGCAAGCTTGGCAGGATGCCGCCGCACATGTTGACGATAAGTGGGAGCTTGCCTTCACTCAGGCAGAACTGGTTAGGCAAGGGTTTGCGCAACGCTTAGGGGATGTCGGTGGCGACTATGTGCTGGGCCAAAATACACAAGAGCTGCTGGTGCGCTGGTTATCTGCACTGCCATTATTAGAGCGGCCAGAATTGATCACCACCGATGGTGAGTTTCACTCACTGCGGCGTTTATTAGCGCGTTTAAATGAAACCCAAATTCATGTTGTGTGTGTACCTACTGAACCTGTCGCCACCTTAGCAGAACGCCTATGGCAGGCTCGATCGTCAAACACCGCTGCGATTCTATGTTCAATGGTGTTATTTAAAACCGGCCAGCAAGTTCCGCACTTAAATACCTTATCACAGCAGTGTGCAACGGCCCAGCTACCGCTACTGCTGGACGCTTATCACCTGGTGAATGTCATCCCTTTTACATTCGTCGACACGCTGCACAACGACACCTTCGTCGTTGGTGGTGGTTACAAATACTGTCAACTGGGTGAAGGCAATTGCTTTCTTCGAGTTCCTGCTCAATGTGATTGGCGGCCGCTGGTTACCGGATGGTATGCCGAGTTTGCAACACTGAATCAATCGCCTCAAGGCACAGTTGCTTACGGCTCCGGGCGGTGGGCGTTTGAAGGCTCAACCTACGACCCCACCAGCCACTACCGTGCGGCAAAGGTATGGCAGTTCTTTGATGAGCAAAAACTCGACACAGACACTTTGCGCGCCATCAACCTTGGTCAATTAACCTACTTACGTGAACAATTAACCAATTATCACTGGCCAGACTCAATAAGATTGCCGCACGAGCCTTTGGAAAACCTCGGCGGGTTTTTAGTGATAAATACACCCAATGCCGCTCAATGGGTGGAGCAACTGCGCACAAAAAACATTTGGACCGACAGTCGCGGTGACAGTCTACGGCTAGGCCCAGCGCCTTATGTTAGCGCACAGCAGTTGTCGCAAGCCGTAGAGGCCTTGCATCGTATTGTCAGTTAAGCGTACCGAAAGTCGACATGGCGGTATACTAACCAAATAAAACCGACAAACTTGCCAGTTTAACTTCGATATCCGTTAAACGGAGGAGAAACAACATCATGCACCTACACTCCAGCAATAGACGTTGCTTGCTTTTCAAGGGCAACCTTCTCCCCTAACGTCTTACTAATAAGCTAAAAAATTCTTGGCTAGAATTTGCGACAAAGGCGAACAAGTCAAACGTTTTGCGTCCTTTCGATTAACTTGTTATGTACTGTCGTAATGTTTACCAGTAAACCAAATAATCTCACATTTCTTACAATGATATAAGATTGGAGTACCTTCAACTCTACCATGCTCAAGGTGCTCGCCTAAATGGCTATCGCATTCAAGACAATGAAAATTTTGGCTCAACTGCCTAGTGTAGTCCTTTAATTTTACCCCTTGCCTTATGTGGTCTTTCTTAATTGAAAGCATAAGCAAAAGAAGCCCAAAAAATCCACAACTAACGCCGATTATCGCACCGAAATTCCAACCTAGCACCAAGCTCAGTATTGAAAATATGAAGAAAGTTAAATTGCTATACAAACTTAGAACAACAGGAGGTTTAAACGCATTTTTTACGATCATTGCTGATTATTCTCTGAGTACATATTACCAAGGCTTGGGCAGCTGGTACGGAGCGTAAGCCATCCAGGCGAGATAGAGTCGATTGCGGTACCTTGTTAAGTGGCCACAGCGAGGTTGATAGGATACTCAACTTCCTCTCCTAAGAATGTGCCAAAAATCGCGTGATTAATATAGTTGCATGCCTGATCCACCAAAAGAAATTCCGAAAGTAAGGCACTTAGATCATCCGACCAGTCTATTTGGGCCTCTGCGTTCGGCACTTACGAGCCTCAGCCCAAAATTGCTGCACACCTTTATCAGACTCCAGCAGGATTACAAAAGAAGCAAGGACGACATCTTCTTCGCTTTTCAATACTGGCAGTATATTTCGTATTCTTAACATGAGGGTTCAACATTACATTTTAATTTTTGTGTTGGCTTCAGCGAGCCCCAATCCCATCTCATTAGCTATGAAAATCGGGCTTCTTCCAACATGCCATTGTTAAAATTATGGCGTTCAAAGACCCTCCGCACTCTGAGGGTTTACGCTAACACCACGATGAAATACAGGCAAGCCAGCCGGGAAAGCGTGGCAAGCTTCAGTCCACCTAGAAGATATACTGCTAGGTGAAGAGGATGCCGTTAAATTGGTTCGCGTGCACTTCATTGGCTATAGCTCGGTGTCACACCCTGCTTTCAACGGTTGTAGCACCCACCAGACTTAGCGATGGAGGCTCCCACAGAAAAATAGTCATAACAACCACAAGCCCCCATCGAGCGGCGTCGATACTCCCCTTAAAAACCACATTACAAACTACGCCCAGTCGGCCTAACAAGGCGCCGGTGATATTTGCTGCCGGCCAGGCGAATCAGCAAGGACGCTGATTCAGCAAACGGGGCGCAGGACTCGCCCTGTTTGCGTGCAACCCGCTGGCAAAAATAGCGCCGGGAAACGCCTTGTTGGCCGAGAGCGGGATTGTTAAGGGGTGCGGTCACCCCTTAACTGATAAGCCCCTGCGCAGCGCGGCGAATCAGGGTCTTGGTACTAAAACGAACGTAACCCACCGACCTAAAAAAACATATTCACCACACCACCGCACCAGTGCATTCCAGGCCCACACTTCACTCCATGGCCCTTTTAGCATTAGGCTAACGCCATCCATACCACCATAGAGCTGTTATGAAGTTAACATTCCGCCCCGCGACCCTAGACGATTTGCCAACACTGCTGGCATTGGAACAGGCCATTATCGACGCTGAGCGCCCGTTTAATCGGCAAATTAAAGACAGCGATGTTTATTATTACGACTTGCCAGCACTCATCAGTGGCGACAATAGCCATCTTATGGTGTGCGAGCAGCACGAAAGTACACAGCAACAGATAGTCGCCTGCGGTTATGTGCGCATTGATCCGGCCAAGCCGGCCATGCGCCATCAGCAACAGGGCTACCTGGGTTTTATGTACGTGGTTGAATCCATGCGTGGACAAGGCATCAATCAACAGCTGATGCAGCAGTTGATTGAATGGGCTCGCACACGCGGCATTCGTGAATTTTGCCTGGACGTATACGCTGACAATGCCGCCGCTATTCGCGCCTATGAAAAAATGGGCTTTAAGCCATCATTTATACAAATGGTGTTAGAGCCGGAGTGATATCACTCCGACTTCTGATCTTCTTCGGCAAGCTGCTTAAGGGCTTCGGCGTAATATTCATCAAAGCTTTGAAAATCGCTGCTGTTATGGCCGCAGCAGCGAATTTCACCTGAGTCAATATGATATACCCAGCCATGCAAATGCACTTTTTGTGTCGCCAATTTGGCGGCAACAATCGGATGGGTTTTGATATGTTGCACCTGCTGCAGCACATTTTCTTCGATGGCTTCGTCTAAATGGCAATCGTCGATGCGATGACCCGCGGGCAGCTGATGACGCTCACGCACAATTTCCATCGCTGAGCGTGTGTGGCTTAACCATTCTTTAACATGGGGCAAACCTTCTACCGAGGCCATGTCCAACGCACCTTTGACCGCACCGCAATCGGTATGGCCGCAAATAATGATGTGCTGCACCCCTAATACTGCCACTGCGTATTCAATGGAGGCGGTCATACCACCGGTCTCATTGCTGTGCGGCGGGATGATATTGCCCGCATTGCGGCAAATAAATAAACGCCCGGGCGCTGAACCTGTCAGCAAATTGGGGTCAATGCGCGAGTCTGAGCAGGTAATAAACAGCACATTCGGATTTTGACCCGATGCCAAGGAGCCAAATAGATCTTTATTTTGCGGATAGACATCACTGCGAAAGTGCATAACACCGCGAATAACCCGTTCCAAATCACTGTCCTCTTATTTGGCAATCTGTGCAGAATACGTGAAAAACAGTGTAGGCCCCAACGCTAAACTGACCAACAGCTATGACATTTATTCACAGCTGCTGGCCAGTTCCGGTTTGCCACCCTTTGCGAGGGGTCAGCGGCACTCATATCAGCCGTTGTTACAAGGTCCAGGGTTCGGCGCTAGCCTCGTTGGCCAGCGACGCACCGAGCTAAACAAAGGCGTTAAACGATCTCGATCAAGACTTCGCCGGGCGTGACCCGATCGCCTTTGTCGACATACACAGCCGCTACCTTGCCGTCGATATTGGCGTGCACTTCGGTTTCCATTTTCATCGCTTCGGTAATCAATACCGCCTGACCAGCACTGACGCTATCGCCCACTGCCACCAATACATCAACGATATTGCCCGGCATGGCTGCCGTCACATGGCCAGGCTCAGAGGCCCGTTTACGACCACTATTACCTTCGGCCACGTATTCATTCAACGATTCGACCACGACCTCTTCGGGCATGCCGTCCAGCGACAAATACAGTTTGCGTTTACCGCTTTGGGTGGTGCCGGCACCGGTGATGGCAATTTCATACTGCTCGCCATGCACATCCACCAAAAACTCGGTCGATATGGCATCCACCGGACGGCTACCAGTCGTCACTGCAGGCTCCAGCGGCTCAGGTTGCAAAGTGCCATCAGCACGCTGTTGCAAAAATTCCCGGCCTAAATCCGGGAACATGGCAAAGGTTAAGACATCCTCTTCACAGCTGGCCAAGCTGCCGATTTCGGCGCGCAGTTTATCCAGTTCGGGGCTGAGGGCGTCGGCCGGGCGAGCATCGGAATAGGGTTCATTGCCAATGGCTTTTTTCTGCAGCGCTTTATCTACCTCAGCCGGCGGTTTGCCATAGCCGCCTTTCAGATAGCGTTTTACCTCATTGGTAATGGTTTTATAGCGCTCACCAGAGAGCACATTGTATACCGCCTGTGTACCAACGATTTGTGAGGTCGGTGTTACCAGCGGCGGATAACCTAGGTCTTGGCGCACCCGTGGAATCTCGTCAAACACTTCGCGAATGCGATCAAGAGCATTTTGCTCTTTTAATTGATTGGCCAAGTTCGACATCATTCCGCCCGGCACCTGATTAATCTGTACCGAGACATCTTCGCGGGTGAATTCACTTTCAAACTGCTGATATTTTTTGCGTACTTCACGAAAATAGTCGGCAATCTCGCTTAACAGCTGTAAATCCAAACCGGTATCAAAGGGCGTATCGCGAAACGCCGCGACCAAAGATTCCGTAGAAGCATGACTGGTACCGCCAGCAAAGGAAGAAATAGCGGTATCAATTCGATCAGCTCCGGCTTCCACTGCTTTCATCTGGCATAAGCCGCCCAAACCTGCGGTGGCATGACTGTGAATCACCAGGGGCAAATCGACCGCGCCTTTAATGGCTTTAACAATGTCATAGGAGGCAAACGGCGTTAACAGACCGGCCATGTCTTTAATGGCAATGGAATCGGCGCCCATATCACGCAGGTCTTTGGCCTGCTGAATGTACATTTGGGTGTTATGCACTGGGCTGGTGGTGTAGCAAATGGTGCCCTGGGCATGTTTACCGGAATCTTTCACGGCCTGCATAGCCACTTCAAGATTACGCAGGTCATTCAGTGCATCAAACACCCGAAATACATCAATGCCGTTTTCGGCCGATTTTTGCACAAAGGCTTTCACCACATCGTCAGCATAATGGCGATAGCCCAATAAGTTTTGGCCGCGCAATAACATTTGCAAACGCGTATTTGGTAGTGCCGCACGCAATTGACGCAAGCGCTGCCACGGATCTTCCTTTAAAAAACGCACACAAGCATCAAAGGTAGCGCCGCCCCAAGCCTCCAAGGACCAGTAACCAACACGATCAAGCTTTTCGCATATTGGCAGCATATCTTCCGTGCGCATGCGGGTGGCAATCAGTGACTGATGCGCGTCACGCAAAATTAAATCTGTGACTTCAATCGGTTTGTTATTCACACTCATCATCTCTCTCCTGATTACCAACCGGCGTGAGCCGCGACCGCTGCGGCAATGGCCAGTGCGATATCACCGGGTTGACGTTTATTGGAATATTTCAATAGTTCGGGATGGCTAGGAACAAAACTGGTATCAAACTGGCCACTACGAAAATCGCTGTCTGCCAATATCTGGCGATAATACGGCGCGGTAGTGCGAATACCTTGCAAACGCATATCATCCAACGCCCTTTCACCGCGGGCGACGGCTTCTTCCCAGGTCAGCGCCCACACCACCAGTTTTAAACACATGGAGTCGTAATAGGGTGGAATTTCATAGCCAGTATAAATCGCTGTATCCACCCGTACGCCAGGTCCACCGGGGGCGTAGTAGTGAGAAATGCGACCAAAACTGGGCAAAAAATCATTTTGAGGATCTTCGGCATTAATGCGAAATTGCAGAGCATAACCGCGATACTGAATGTCTTGCTGGCGATAACTAAGCGGCAGACCTGCAGCAATGCGCAGCTGTTCACGCACAATATCAACACCGGTAATTTGCTCGGTAATGGTGTGCTCCACCTGCACACGGGTATTCATTTCCATGAAATACACTTCGTTGCCCGTCAGCAAAAACTCCACCGTACCGGCATTTTCGTAACCAACGGCTTCCGCCGCCTTCACTGCCAAACCACCAATATAGTCGCGCTGCTCTGGGGTTAATTGTGGACTGGGGGCAATTTCAATGAGCTTTTGATTACGCCGCTGAATGGAGCAATCACGTTCGTACAGATGCACCACACTGCCCTGGCTATCGGCGAGTATCTGCACTTCGATATGGCGCGGGTTAATGATGCATTTTTCTAAAAATACGTCGGCGCTGCCAAAGGCCTTGGTGGCTTCAGAAATAACCCGTGGAAACTGCTGCTCCAACTCTTTTTCGTTATCCACCCGACGAATACCGCGACCGCCGCCACCCGATGTGGCCTTAATCATTACCGGATAGCCAATCTGTGCCGCGACGTCTTTCGCCTCTGCAACAGAAGCCACATTGCCATCAGAGCCTGGAGTCACCGGCACCCCCGCTGCTCGCATGCTATCGCGCGCGGCTGTTTTATCGCCCATGCGCTCGATAACGGACGATTTAGGGCCAATAAATTTAATGCCCTTTTGCTCACACAAATACGCAAAGCGCGCATTCTCCGACAAAAAACCATAACCCGGATGAATTGCATCGCAGCCGGTTTGCGCCGCCAAATTCACAATGGCTGCAGGGTCCAGGTAACCTGCGATGGGATCTTCACCCAATGAATGAGCTTCGTCGGCACGTTTAACATGCAATGCGTAGCGATCAGGTTCGGTGTAAATGGCGACCGAGCGAATGCCCATCTCGGCACAAGCGCGTACGATGCGCACGGCTATTTCGCCGCGGTTGGCAATCAATACTTTCTTTAACTGGGACACGGTTGCGCCTCCAATGCGGAACGTGACCTCAGCCTAGCCCAGGCAAACCATCAGCCATAATTGATATTTTTTTGATCATCCATAAGCTAAGACTTATAGATGAATAAGGAATCACACCTTCATGCCATTATCTGTGCAAAAGCTCATCAGTCGCTTAAGCCTGCGCCAACTGCAAGTATTTAAGGCGGTGTATGAGCAAGGAGGCTATAGCAAAGCCGCAGCCATGCTGGGGCTCACTCAGCCAGCGGTCAGCGCCCAAATTCGACAATTAGAGCAGGCGCTAGAGCATACGCTGTTTGAATACGTCGGCCGGCGTTTGTACTGCACTCCCGCAGGTGAGGTGGTCGCTAGCCATATCACTCAGATCTTTGAGCAGTTAACAACCATGCAAGCTGCGTTGCATGCACTGAAGGGACAGTTAGCCGGTGATTTACGCATTGCGGCAGTTAGCACCGCTCAGTATGTGGTGCCGCATCTGCTGCAGTTATTTTTGCAACAGCATCCTGCAATTCAGGCCCGTGTTGATGTGGTCAACCGCCAGCAAGCCTTAGAACGACTGGCTGACAACCGCGATGACATCGTCATTATGGGATTGGTGCCAAGCGAAAGACCACTGACCTCGTTGCCGTTTCTCGACAACCAACTGCTGGCCGTGGCACCAGCCCAACACCCACTGACAAGAGCAGGAACCGTGACGCTGAAGCAGTTTATGCAGTATCCACTGCTGCTGCGTGAGCCCGGCTCAGGCACGCGTCTGGCGTTGGAGCAGCACTGCCAGCAGCAGCGCATCAGTTTGCAGGCGGTGATGGAGTTGGGTTCCAACGATGCCGTGAAACATGCCGTTATGGCCGGTATGGGGGTGGCGATATTGCCCCAAATGGGCATTTTGGCCGAGTTGCGGCTGGGCTTGTTGCAGCAGGTGGCCGTCGATGACTTCCCCCTGCGTCGCTCTTGGTGTTTGGTGTATCCCCAAGCCAAGCAGCCCAGCCCGCTCAGCCGTGCCTTTATTGAGTTTGTGCAGTCGCAGTTGGCGACGATTGAACACTACTTTGCAGCCCTGGCAGAGCCTCCGGCATAGATTCCAGGTGCAAGGTTCGGGTTGGGAAGGCGCAATCGGCACCGTGGGCGTGAATAATCTCCATCACCTTTAACAACACATCCTGCTTGATGCCGTGATATTCGACCCAGGCGGTGGTTTTGGTAAAGGTGTAAATAAAGAAATCCAGACTGGAAGCACCAAAACTATTGAAGTTCACAATGATGGTACAATCCTGATCGATATCGGCATGCTGCTCCAGCATCTGGCGCACATCATCAATGATGGGCTGTACCTTGCGAGCATCCTGGTAGCGCACACCGATGGTTTCATAAATACGGCGATTCAACATGCGCGAGGGGTTTTCCACCACGATATTGGTAAACACCGAATTGGGAACGTATAACGGTCGCTTATCAAAGGTACGAATGCGAGTCACACGAAAACCTATGTGCTCTACCGTGCCTTCAATACTGCGATCAGGCGAGCGCACCCAATCGCCGACTTTAAACGGACGATCCATATAGATGATGATGGAGCCAAAGAAGTTAGCCAGCAGATCCTTGGCCGCCATACCCACCACCAAGCCACCGACACCACCAAAGGCCAGGATGCCAGAGATGGAGATGCCCAGCATCTGAAATACCGGCAACACAATTAAAAACGCCACCGCCAGCTTGGCCACCTTGCCGACCATCAGTACTGTGGTTGGATCGGCACCGTTATCCAATTGCCGGCTTTCTATACGGTTAATCAAGCGCCAAATAGCCCAGGCAACCAAGATCAGCAGCGATAACTGGCGCACAATGGGAATGCTGGTGACGATTTCAGAGGAAAAATGACGCGCGCTGATGTCTGCCGTCCAAGTCGCGCCAATGGCTATAATGGCCCAATTGATCGGTACACCGATGGATTCCACCACCACGTCGTCCCAGCGATTGCGTGTTTTGGCCGCCAGCACCAGCATCTGACGACGCACGACCCGCCAAGCAAAGGCCAGTACCAAGGTCAGGGTCAAGGCGATGCCTACATCCCAAAACCAGTCATAGTTCTGATTGAGTAAATCCTGCCACCAATCCACGTGCGACTCCTTATTCAAATTCGGGCCCATTATTGCTGTGCACCGCGCCTTCAGCAATGGCAATGCTTGTGCCATAGGACACAATTCCGCTGGTGATCAGAGTGACAATGTCGACGCTGTTATGACATCAATGCAATCGGCCCCGCTTTGCAGTCAAATCTTGCCCGCTGTCATCGAAGTTTCAAGCCAGACTGCTATGGTTCGCAAACGTCATTGTTACCAGGTCGACCCGTTATGGACATTGAAGGTCTTTATCAGCAAAAGCTCACCACAGCGCAGCAAGCCGCAGGCTGTTTGCAGTCTGGCAATAACCTGATTCTCGGCATGAGTGTCGCTATGCCGCCCGCCCTTATGGCTGGCGTAGCCGACGCTTTGCGCGCCGAGCAACTGAGCCATCTGCAGCTCTACTATATGCATGGCACCCAAGCGCTGACGGATAGCTTGCTGGTACCAGAGCTGGCCGACAAGGTCTGTCCACGACCACTGTTTATGAGCGGCCATGACCGCCAGGCTCTGAGCAAGCTCAGCCGCCGCTCGATGATGGAGTTTGTACCCTCATCGTTTCACGAGGTTGGCCGCCTGCTGACCGAATTCATCGAGCCAGATTGTTTTATGGTTACCGTCTCGCCAATGGATAAACACGGCTACTTTAGCCTTGGTACCAATGCCGACTATGGCGCCAGCGTGATCCGCAAAGCCAACACCGTGGTGGTAGAAGTTAATCGCCATATGCCGCGCACCTTTGGCGAATGCTCGGTACATATCTCGGAAATCGATGCCATCGTCGAGCATCACACACCGCTGGTTGAAATTCAGCCGCATACCGCCAGCGATACCGACCTAGCCATCGCCCGGTTGATTACCGAGCGAATTGATGACGGCGATACCTTGCAGATGGGCGTCGGTGGAGTGCCTAACTCGGTGCTCGGTATGTTGCATCAGCACAAGGATATGGGGCTGCATTCGGAGTTGTTTAGCCCAGCCATGGTCGAGCTGATTAACAAAGGCGTATTAAACGGCCGGCGTAAAAAATGGATGCAGCATAAACATGTGTTCACGCTGGCGCTGGGCGATCAGGCCATGTACGACTTTATGGACGACAACCCATCCATTGTTGGTTATCCGGCGTCGTGGGTGAATAATCCAATGATTATTCAAAAAAATCACAATATGGTGTCGGTCAACGCTGCCATCGAAGTGGATTTAACCGGGCAAATTAATGCCGAGCAACTCGGTGGCCACACCTTCTCTGGCACGGGTGGGCAGCTGGATTTTGTGCGTGGTGCATTTCGCTCAAAAGGTGGGCGCTCTTTTATTGCCCTCAACTCCACCGCCAAAGGCGGTAGCATCAGCCGTATCGTACCCAGCCTGCAAGGCGGCGCGGTAACCGATACCCGCATGGATACCCATTTTGTGGTGACAGAATATGGCTGCGTCAATTTAAAAGGGTTATCGATACCGCAACGAGCTAAGGCGCTGATTAGCATTGCTCATCCGGCCTTTCGCGATACCTTGTATGAGCAGGCCAGAGCCATGGACTTGCTGTAGCCTAAAACAGCACAGCAGAAGGCTGTGCTGATTGGCTTTTTTTCGGTCAGCTGCGACGCTGGCGCACGGCTTCAAATAAGCAAATGCCGGTAGCCACAGAGACGTTGACCGAACTGACCTCTCCCGCCATGGGGATATTGATCAGAAAATCGCAATGCTCACGGGTTAAGCGGCGCATACCTGCCCCTTCCGCTCCCATGACCAGCGCCAGAGGGCCGGATAAGTCCTGCTGATATAGCGTGGTTTGCGCTTCACCGGCGGTGCCGCCAATCCAGATGCCGCGCTCTTGCAAATCTTTCATGGTGCGCGCCAAGTTGGTCACCTGCACATAAGGCACCACTTCCGCCGCGCCGCACGCCACTTTAGCCACAGTAGCATTCAGCGGTGCCGATTTATCTTTTGGTGCAATCACCAGATCAACACCGGCGGCATCGGCAGTACGAAGGCAAGCACCAAGATTATGAGGATCGGTAACGCCATCCAGAATCAAAATAAAAGCATTGCCTTCAATAGCGTCGAGCAACTCCGGCAACTGCTTTTCACTATGGCCATGCAAAGGCTGGCGAAAAGCGATAATGCCCTGATGATTGCCGTCAGCTTTTTGGTTCATCAAGCCTTTGTCGGCTTCGCGGATTTCAATACCCTGCTCTTGTGCCAGTTCCAGCACACGCTGCATGCGCTGATCGACTCGACCTTTTTGCACCCAAAGCTCGGACACTTGAGAGGCCGAGCGTTGCAGCAAGGTGGTTACGGCATGCAAACCATAAACCGCTTCTAACTTCATGTTGTCACTACTCTACTTTTTCTTGGCTTTTTTAGCGGACTTTTTCTTGCCCGGTTTTTTACCAGCGGTTTTATCAGTGGATTTTTTAGCGTTCAGCTTTTGCCGTTTGCTGGGCTTCTTTTTGGTTTTTTTCTTCGACTTGTCGTCGTCTTTCGTCGCCGTTGCTTTTTTCCGCCCTGGGGTTAAGGCTTCAGCCGTGGCTTGTCCTTGCTGGCGCCTTCTTGGCATGCGCGGTGGCGTTGGCATATCCAGATTTTGGCGACCTTTGTTTTGTGGCGCTGTTGTCAATTCAAAGTCGACTTTGCGATCATCCAAATTAACAGCCACTACCCGAACCCAAACGCTATCACCAAGGCGGAAACTGCGCCGGGTGCGTTCACCGGTTAAACGATGTTTGACCGGATCAAACTGGTAATAATCGTTTTGCAACGAGCTAACGTGCACTAAACCTTCGACATACACGTCTTTGAGTTCAACAAACAAACCAAAGCCGGTCACTGCCGAAATAACACCTTCAAATTCCTCGCCAATATGCTCACGTATGTATTCACATTTGAGGAAGTCGACCACATCACGAGTGGCATCGTCGGCACGGCGCTCGGTCATCGAGCAGTGCTCACCCAATTGCACCATGGCAGCCAGGTCATATGGGTAAATCTGCTTGCGGGCGATCGCTTTAGCATCGGCCACACGTCTTACATGGCGGCATTCTTTATCGGAGCGAATGATATGGCGAATACCTCGGTGCACCAGCAAGTCGGGATAACGACGAATGGGCGACGTAAAGTGGGTATAAGCCTTAAACGCCAAGCCAAAATGGCCTTCGTTTTCCGGATCGTATTGCGCCTGACTAAGCGAGCGCAGCATGACCGTCTGAATCAAATGCGAATCGGGGCGTTGCTGAATTTGCTGTAACAGCGCCTGATAGTCTTTCGGCGACGGGTCTTTACCGTGGGGCATCGATAAACCTAGCTCACCTAAAAAGGCATGCAGATTTTCCAGTTTTTCTTCGCTTGGCCCTTTATGCACACGATACAAGGCGGGCAAGTCATAGCGCTGGAAAAAGTCGGCGGCACAGACGTTGGCCGCCAACATGCACTCTTCAATCAGCATATGAGCATCATTGCGACTGGTCGGCACGATTTGCTGAATCTTGCGCTCGGCATCAAACACAATGCGGGTTTCCACCGAGTCAAAATCCATCGCCCCGCGTTGCTCGCGCATATCTCGCAGTAACTTAAACAGGCTATACAGATTTTCAATATGCGGAACCAAAGCACGATAGTGCTTGCGCCAGGCTTTGCCGTCTTCAGTTAACGGCCGCTGTAGCATTTGCCAGACCTTGTTATAGGTCAGCCGCGCATGGCTGTGAATCACGCCTTCCATGAATTTATAGCCCGATAAACGACCGTTTTTAGAAATGGTGATTTCACACACCATCACTAGGCGATCGACTTCAGGGTTTAGCGAGCACAAACCGTTGGATAACTTTTCCGGCAGCATGGGCACAACAAACTCAGGGAAATACACTGAGTTGCCGCGTAAATGCGCTTCACGGTCGAGTGCACTGTCACAACGTACATAATGGGATACGTCGGCAATGGCGACATACAAACGCCAGCCACCGGTTTTTTTATTGACCTCGCAATACACAGCGTCGTCAAAATCTTTGGCGTCTTCACCGTCAATAGTGACAAACGGCAAATGGCGTAAATCAATACGTTGCTCTTTATCGGCGCCGGCCACCTGATCAGGCAAACGCTTAGCTTCATGGCTAACCGCCTCAGGCCATTCGCTGGGAATATTGTGGCTGCGAATGGCGACGTCAATTTCCATACCTGGTGCTAGGTGATCACCTAAGACTTCGATGACCTCACCCATCGGCAAACCGCCAGGTTTTGGCTGTTCGGTAATCTGCACCACCACAAACTGGCCGTGACTGGCACCCTGACGAGCATGGGGCGGCACCAGGACTTCATGGCTCACGCGTTTATTGTCGGGTTGAACGACGCCAACACCGCTTTGATCAAAGTAACGTCCAACGACCTGTAAGGTATTGCGTTCCAGTACTTCAACAATTTTGCCTTCTGGCCGGCCACGACGATCGTGACCTAGAATCTGCACAGCGACACGGTCGCCATGAAACACCTTGCCCATTTGTCGATTAGACAAATACACATCATCGGCACCGTCACGCAAGACAAAGCCATAGCCGTCACGGTGTCCCATGACCAGGCCCTGTACCAAGTTGGCTTTGTTCATCGGCATAAACTGATTGCGACGATTGCTGATCAGCTGCCCATCGCGGGACATGGCAATCAAGCGGCGACGCAGCGCTTCAATGCGCTCTTCGTCGGTTTCCTGCAGTGCCTCACACACATCGGCGTGGCTCATTGGCCGGTCACTGCGCTCCAGCAAGGCCAGCAAGGCTTCTCGGCTGGCTACTGGGTTATCGTATTTTTCCGCCTCGGCGGCGGCATTAGGATCGGTAAAATTTCCGTGTTTGGAATCCGTCAATCGGACACTCCTGTAGTCGCGCTTTATAGCGCTTTAAATTGAATCACGTTGGAGCTGCGCTCCTTGCCTGCAGCTTGCAACTGCTGCAGGTAATCTTGCCAAAGCTCGTCCTGGTTCAGGCACAAGTGGCGTAAATAGTTCCAGTCATACAAGCCAGAATCATGGCCATCATCAAATACCAGTTTTAGGGCATAGTTGCCGGCTGGTTCGATACGCAGCAAGGTCACGTCTTTTTTGCCATATTGCAATACGCCGTTACCGGTGCCATGACCGCGCACCTCAGCCGATGGAGACAATACCCGTAATAACTCGAAGCTGAGCTGGTAATCGCCATCAGCATAGCCCAGCTGTAGGGTTCGGCTGTTTTTCTGCACGGTAATCTTGGCTGGAATCATATGCTTCCTATCCCTCGCAAGGGTTGGTCTAAACTGAGTCAGCAAGCTCGCCTACCCCACTCGGGGCAGAAATCAGTTCTTGCCTTGCCAGTGTACTATTTCAGAGGTCTACCTATGAAGTCCTTGCGTCGGATCAGTATTCAAAACCGCTTATGGCTGATGATGGCCGTCACAGCGTTGGCCTTGATCATACTGACGATTGAGATGTTACGAACAGAACATGGCGTGATTGTGAAGCAAAAGCAATTGGCGTTGCAGCAATTGGTGCAGGCAGCCTACAGCCAAGTCAACCATTTTCATAGTTTACAGCAGCAAGGGATGAGTAAAGATGAAGCGCAACAGCGGGCCAAAGAGGCCGTGCGCAAGCTGCTGTATGGCAAGGATGGCTACTTTTGGATTAACGACTCCAAGCCCGTGGTGGTCATGCATGGCGTAAAACCTACCCTAGAGGGACAAAACGTTGGCCAGGTAAAAGATCCCAATGGCTTGTTCCTCTATCGTGAAATCGTCAAAGTCGCCAAGTCCGCAACCGAGGGCGGACTGGTGGAGTACCAATGGCCTAAAAAAGGCAGTGATGAGCCAGTCGATAAGCTCAGCTATGTGAAACACTTTTCGCCTTGGGATTGGATCATAGGCACTGGCATTTATATGGACAATATCCAGCAGCAGTTTGCCAGTGATATGCAGCATCAGTTGCTTATGACGGGCCTATTGTTGCTAGCTGCGGTGATTTTGCTGTTGTTGATTATTCGCAGTATTTGCGGGCCGTTATCAACTCTGGACGAGGCGATGACCAACCTGGCCAGCCGCGATGCCGACCTAACCCACCGTTTGCCTGGCCTTGGCAACGATGAAATTACCCACATAGCTCAATCCTTTAACCGCTTTATGGAACAACTGCAACAGGTCATGAACAGTATTCAGCAGGCGACCCAGCAGGTTGAAGACTGCAGTCGTCATATTACCAGCAGCAGCAGCGATACCCGCGCGTTAACCGAAGAGCAACGGCTGCAAAGTGAGCAAGCCGCAACTGGCGCAACCGAAATGACGCAAACCATCAGCGGTGTTGCACAGAATGCCGAACAAGCAGCCGATGCTGCCCGCCAAGCCGATGATAATGCCAAAGCCGGGGTACACACGGTTATGCAAACCAAAGAGCGTATTGACCAGCTGGCCAGCAGCATCAATCAATCACAACAAGTGGTGGATGGTCTGCGCAGCGAAACTGAGTCTATTGGTTCGGTATTAAGCGTGATTCGTGGCATTGCCGAGCAAACCAACCTACTGGCCCTGAATGCCGCCATTGAAGCCGCCCGCGCCGGTGAGCAGGGACGTGGATTTGCCGTGGTAGCCGATGAAGTGCGAACACTGGCGTCAAGAACTCAGGCCTCCACCGAAGAAATCGACGATATGATTGGCCGGCTGCAACAGCAAGCTGCAACGGCCGTTAGCGCCATGAGTGACAATGCCAGCACCTCCAGTGAAACGGCTGAGCTGGCGGAGCAAGCGGCGGAGCGAATTCGCAGCATTACTGATGCCGTCAGCACCATTATGGAAATGAACATTAATATCGCCAGTGCGGTGGAACAGCAAAGCAGTGTCGCCGCAGAAATCACCCAGAACCTGGCAACCATCGCCGATTCATCGGGCCATATTGCCGAGCATATGGCTCGCTCGGGGCAGAGTTCTGAAACCCTGGCGCAACAAAGTCAAACGCTCAGTCAGCTGCTGAAGCGCTTTACCATTTAATCTTAACGTTCAGTCAGAACGAAGTGATTGCCCCCGGGCAGGGGGCAGAACGGTTACAGAATAAACTGACTCAGATCTTGGTCGATGGCCAACTTACCCAGCTTATCTTCTACGTACGCGGCATCAATCGTGATGGCATCAGTTAAATCGGTGGCATCAAAAGAAATGCTTTCTAACAGTCGCTCCAGCATAGTGTGCAAGCGACGAGCACCAATGTTTTCCGTGCTTTCATTGACGTCAAAAGCAATGTGCGCCAGACGATCAATGGCATCGTCGGTAAAGTCGATTTGCAGACCTTCGGTCGCCATCAGTGCTTTGTATTGCACCGTCAAAGACGCATTAGGCTCGGTCAGAATGCGTTTAAAGTCCTGCGGTGTTAACGCACTGAGTTCAACCCGAATCGGCAAGCGGCCTTGTAATTCAGGAATCAGATCCGAGGGCTTAGATAAATGGAAAGCACCTGACGCCACAAACAAAATGTGGTCTGTTTTCACCATGCCGTATTTGGTGCTCACGGTGCAGCCTTCGATCAGTGGCAACAAATCACGCTGCACACCTTCGCGGGACACATCACCACCAGAACCGCTTTCCTGGCGCTTAGCAACTTTGTCGATTTCATCGATAAAGACAATGCCATTTTGCTCAACCAGCTCAACGGCACGCTCTTTCAACTCTTCCATATTGAGCATCTTGGAAGCTTCTTCGTCACGCAGCAGCTTCAGTGCGTCTTTAATTTTCAGGCTACGCTTGGTCTTTTTATCACCACCCAGGTTAGAAAACATATTCTGCAACTGGCTGGTCATTTCTTCCATGCCAGGAGGTGCCATGATCTCAACGCCGACCTGGTTCATCTGCGACACGTCGATTTCGATTTCTTTATCGTCGAGCTCACCTTGACGCAGTTTTTTTCGGAAAATTTGCCGAGTACCACTGTCCTGTTCTTTCGGTTCAGTCGTGGTGTCCCAGCTGCTTTGCCGCGCAGGAGGCAACAGCACATCTAAAATGCGCTCTTCGGCGGCTTCTTCTGCACGGTAAGAGACCTTTTCCATTTCCTGCTCACGCAGCATTTTCAGACCCGTTTCGGTCAGGTCACGAATAATGGACTCGACATCTTTACCGACATAACCCACTTCGGTGAACTTGGTCGCTTCAACCTTAATAAAAGGCGCGTTAGCCAGTTTGGCCAAACGACGGGCAATTTCCGTTTTACCAACACCAGTAGGACCGATCATTAAGATGTTTTTTGGTGTCACTTCGTCGCGTAAATCGCTGCTCAGTTGCATGCGACGCCAGCGGTTACGCAAGGCAATGGCGACGGCGCGTTTGGCATCGTCCTGGCCAATAATGTGGCGGTCGAGGGCGTGAACTATTTCTCGTGGGGTCATCTGGCTCATGCGCGCTCTCCACTGGTTTGGCTGTCGTTTTTCAGATGTTCAATGGTTAAATTCGTGTTAGTAAAGACACAAATTTCGCCGGCAATATTGAGACTTTTTTCAACAATATCGCGTGCAGATAAATCACTGTTTTCCAGCAGTGCGCGCGCAGCGGCCAAGGCATAGTTGCCACCTGAACCGACGCCAATCAAATCGTCTTCTGGCTGCACTACGTCGCCATTACCAGTAATAATCAATGAGGCTGTGTGATCAGCCACGGCTAAAATAGCCTCTAAACGACGCAATGCGCGATCGGAGCGCCATTCTTTAGCCAGCTCTACCGCTGCTCGAGTTAACTGCCCATGATGCTTTTGCAGTTGTGCCTCGAATTTCTCGAACAGGGTAAAGGCGTCCGCCGTACCGCCAGCAAAGCCGGCAATCACTTGGTCGTTGTACAGACGGCGAACTTTGCGGGCATTGCCTTTCATTACGGTATTGCCCAATGACACCTGGCCATCGCCACCGATAACGACTTCGTCGCCACGACGAACGGAAACAATAGTGGTCATGCTTACATCCTGATGGTGTGTTGCGTGTGTTCTGCAATATTGGGCCAAGCGGTAGAATATCAAGGGAAACACCGGCAAAGCCGGTTCAACGCCCACGGGCGAGCATCAGGAGTATTCATGCAAATCACTCAAAACACCGTTGTGCAACTGCACTACGATCTCAGCGATGACGCTGGCAACGCCATTGAATCGACCCGCGACGGCCAACCACTGCTGTACTTGCAAGGCCATGGCAATATGCTGGCGGCCTTTGAAGAATCCGTGGCAGGACATCAGGCCGGTGATCGCTTCAAGGTTGAACTCAGTGCCGAACAAGCCTATGGCCCAGCCCAAGAGCCGGTGCTGCAACGTGTCCCGGTGAAACACCTGCAAGGCTCCAAGCGCTGGCGCCCAGGCATGATTGGCGTGATACAAACCGATCAAGGCATGCGTCAGGTAACGGTAAAGAAAGTCGGTCGCTTTATGGCCGATGTCGACATAAGCCACCCTCTGGCTGGCCGTAATCTGTGTTTTGAAGTTGAAGTGTTAGCCGTTCGCCAGGCTACACAAGACGAGATAGATCACCGCCATGCCCATGGAATTGGCGGTCACCAGCATTAATCAGCGCCAAGGCCGCCAAGCAGTCACTGGCGGCCTGAATGGAACACCCAGTTGCATTAATCGTTTAGATGGCCCGATGCTAACAGTGGAAAAAGCCTATTCCTTTCATTATGCTGCCGAATCAAACCTCTGCCTGCGACAGGCGTCCCCTTCAAGGAGAGAAATCCCATGACATATCGCGCTTTATTGGCTGCCGCCGTCACCGCTGCTCTGGTTGGCTGCTCATCGAATGACACTCGTCCAGATCTGGCCGATTGCGTATACGCTGACGGTTCCAACCAAGAAGCACCTGCTTGGGTATGTGGTGGTCCGGTTGAAGGCCTGGACCTGTCTGCCGTAGGTTACGCTGACAAATCAGCTGCTGGCCCTAACTTTATGAAGCAGATGGCAGCCACAGCGGCTCGCGTTGAACTGGCTCAGGTTATGCGTGTTGAAGTGCAAAACATGATCAAGCAGTTTGCTGAAACCACCGGTGCAGCCGACAGCGAAACCGTGGATCAGGTCAATACCTCTGTGACTAAGCAGATTACTAAAGAAAGCCTGATCGGCTCAAAAATCTTCCGTCAAATGCCAACGCCTAGCGGCGGTATGGTGGTATTGGTTGGCCTAGACAGCGACACCGTTAATACCTTGGCGAAGGAAGCCCTGAAAACCTCAATGAACAATGAGCGCGCCTTGTGGCAGAAATTCCAGGCAGAAAAGTCATTTGAAGAAATGGCTCAAGAAATGGCCAAACTGCGCTAACTGATCTCAACGCCGGCGATTGCCGGCGTTTTCATATTTGCCGTCATGGAATGATTTTATGTCCTGCCGTCTGCTAGGCTCGGCGCTGTGCCTGTGCCTGTTTTCTACTCCAGCCTTCTCTGCCGATACGGAATATGAGCGCTGGAAAGCTTCGACCCAAAAAGCCTTTAAGCAGTATTTATCTGAGCAAGATAAAGCCTTTATCGGATTTTTGCAGCGCCCTTGGCAAACCCTAGACACGGACCAGCAACAAGCGCCCGATAACGCCCCCAAACCGGATGATTTGCCTGTCGCCAAGCCGGCCCCAGAGCGGACGCCACCAGCCACACAGCCGAAGGTGGAAGTAAAACCGCCAGCGACTGTACCCGTTGCAACACCGATTGCGGCATTACCAGCCAGCGACACTGAACGAACTAGCGTTAATTTTTTTGGTGAGCAACTCAACATTGCCTTACCAGCGGGATTTCAGCGGCCCTTTGCCCAGCGTTTGAGCGGTGATCATATCGCCCAACATTGGCAATCGTTGGCACAGCTTAACTGGCAGGACAGCCAAAAAGACTTACAGCATTATCAGCAGCAGTTGCAATTAAACGACTGGGCCATGGTTATGCTGTTAAAACAACTCAGCGAGCAAGGCACTGGCGATCGCAACAGCCAGGTTTTACTTAATTGGTTTTTACTGCTGGAAAATGGCTTTGATGCCAGAATTGCCTACAACCAGCAACAAGCCTATGTGCTGATCGCCAGTTCTGAGGCAATTTTCGGCGAAACCTTTTTTAAACTCGACGGCAATAAATATTACGCCCTTAACCAGCCCAAGCCGGGTGGCCGCCTAACCACCTATGGTGGGCAGCATGCCGAGGGAACCCGCGCGATTCAATTTGATGGCCTTAATCAGCTGCAGTTGGATGGCGACATAATGCAACGTCAATTGCAGCTCACACTTGATGGTAAAGACATTCAACTCACGGTCGATTATTCCAAAGCCCATGTCGACTTTTTAAATACAGTGCCCCAGCTCGAGCTCACGCGCTATTTTGACGTAGGGTTACCCCCTTTGACTCAACGGTCGTTTGTTGCCGGATTGCGGCCGCTGTTAACGGACCTCAATGAACAGCAAGCGTTAAACCGTCTGTTACACATAGTACAGAGCGGTTTTGAATATCAAACCGATGGCCAGCAATTTGGTGAAGAAAACTATTTATTCCCATTGGAAACCCTGCACTACCCCTATTCAGACTGTGAAGACAGAGCCGCCCTGTTTGCCCACCTGGTCAGCAGTGTACTTGGCTTGCCCGTCATCATTACCGATTACCCCGGCCATGTAGCAACAGCGGTGGCACCATCGACCCAATTGGCGGGTGATAAAGTGCAGTTTCAAGGACGTGATTACCTGATTGCCGACCCGACTTACATCAACGCCAATTTGGGCATGACCATGCCACACTTGGCCAAGGTAAAGCCGAAATTATTCCAACCTTGAGCATTGCCTCTTTGCAGCGGCAGCGACAATCGCTACTCTGGCGCGGTTACCCCTAAACCGGAGCCGCTATGCCGCTGCAAGCCCACATTTTGCCCGTTACTGCCTTTGCCCAAAATTGCACCATTCTGGTGTGCAGCGAAACCCAGCAAGCCGCGGTGGTGGATCCGGGTGGCGAGGTTGATCGCATCATCGAACAACTGCAGCAACTTCAGGTAACCACCGTTAAGATACTGCTAACTCACGCCCATATTGACCATGCCGGCGGCACCCATGAGCTGGCGCAGCGGCTGCAGCTGCCCATCATAGGCCCACACGAAGGCGATCGTTTCTGGATTCAGGCACTGCCACAGCAATCCGCCATGTTTGGTTTTCCAGCCGTAGACATATTTGAGCCTGACCAATGGCTGCAACAGGGTGATGAGGTGATGGTGGGTAAGGTGCGCCTTCAGGTGCTGCACACGCCGGGTCATACACCGGGCCATGTGGTGTTTTACAGCGCCGACGACAAATTAGCGTTAGTTGGTGACGTTATCTTTAACGGTTCCATTGGCCGTACTGACTTCCCCCAGGGCAATCATGAACAGCTCATCGCGTCGATTCGCCAGCGGCTATTTCCATTAGGAGATGACGTGACCTTTATTTGTGGTCATGGTCCCAATTCGACCTTTGGCCACGAGCGCCAACACAACCCTTTTGTGGCGGATCATCGAGGTTAATCAGAACCCTGGCGTTGGCCATGAGCGCCAACATAATCCTTTTGTGGCGGATCATAGAGGTTAGCCAAACCAGCGATGGCCGTTACTCAAAAGGGCTCAGTTAATAGTGAGGCCGTCGACTTAGTGGAAAACTAATTCAGCTCAAGGGACTGGGCTTTGGGTAAACGGTCGGTCTGCAACGACTGCAAATACTTGTGGCGATCACGACTTTGCGACAGTGCTTCGTCCATTTGCTCGTTATAGATATCCAGCCAGGTGCGAGAACCCGGTACCATGCGCGCCAAATCACGCATTCCATCTTTCAACGCCAGTAGGTGGGTTTGATAGCTGCGCTCTTGTTCCATCAATATCTGCTTAAATGCGCTGGCATTGCTGGAGTCCATCACCCGCTTGGCATCAGCCATGCCTTTTTGGTAACTGTCGGCGGCCTTGGCCAGCGCCTCCACTTGTTTTTGCAACGCAACAAAGTCACGCTGGTGAATATACTCAGCATCAGGCTCGAGAAGCTTCACCACTCCGACGGTAATGGCGACGGACAGTAGTACAACACCGATCAACACCACCACCAGCAAAGTGACGCGATTGGTTGATACGTGCCGCTCTAGTCGTGCGATACGCTGCTCTTCTGTGAGTTGTTCGCTTTCTTCCGACACTGCTTGCCCCTTCTACTGGTATGCTTCGCGCCGCTATCAGCTCACCAACACCGCCGTTGTCGCCTTAATATGGCTTTCAGCCCATGTTTAATGTCATGCGCCGTGGGTCACAACAGCAATGGATCGCCCACTGCATCTTTATCCTAGTACTTTACATACTAAGTAGCCATGGAATCATGCTGCAATGATCTTGCACAATCCTGCCGAACACTTAATGTTGGCACCGATACAGAAATGACAGGCATAAAAAAACCCGCCGTAGCGGGTTTCTTGAGCGTTGGCTTACTTCTTGAAGCTGCCAAAACGCTTTTTGAAGCGGTCGATACGACCACCAGTGTCTACCACTTTCTGCTTACCAGTGTAGAAAGGGTGACAAGCAGAGCACACGTCCAGTGTCATAGTGCCTGGCTTGGTAGACTGGGTGTTAACAACGTTACCGCAAGAGCAAGTTGCTACCAGTTCTGCGTACTCCGGATGAATACCGTCTTTCATAGTGCACCTCAAAAGTTCTTCACGCCGCCACTGAGCCGACTTTGGTTCAGCACCGCGCTACTGGCCTAAAAAATACTGCCCTTGCGTGGGCAATAAGGACGCGCATAATACCAGAGCCTAATTCAGCAGCAAGCCTTTCATGCCGTTTTTTGTCGTCGATGTCGCATTACCTGTACCACTGCAACGCAGCTTTGACTACCTGCCTGTCACAGATGAGCCACAGCAGCTGTATCAAGCTGGACAGCGGGTCCGCGTCAATTTTGCCAACCAGCTACTGACCGGCATAGTGCTGGGCACCCGCGAAAGCTCCTCGGTACCACCCAATAAGCTCAAGCCGTTACTGCACCGTTTGGATGATGAGCCCGTTGTTGATGCTGAATCGATGGCACTTAGCCAGTGGCTGGCCCACTACTATCACCATGCTCAGGGTGAAGTGCTCGACCTGATGTTACCGGCCATGCTGCGCCGTGGCAGCTCCCTTAGCGACGTTGATGAGCGTCACTGGCAACGAACCGATCACTCATCTGAAGCTGAACCACTGCGTGGTAAACGCCAGCAGGCACTGTGGCAGTTATTTCACCAGCAACCGCTTTGGCCACACAGCGAGCTAACCCAGCAAGGGTTTAGCTTGGCGCAGTTACAGAGTTTGGAACAGCGCGGGCTGATCAGCAGCCAGCAACGCCTGCCAGTAGCCGCAGCCAATGCCAATCCGCAATCACCCTTGGCATTAAATGAGCAGCAACGGCAGGCACTCACACAACTGCCCGATCAGGGCTTTAGTGTCAGCTTGCTGGAGGGCGTCACCGGCTCTGGCAAAACCGAAGTGTATTTGCAGTGGATCGCACATCTGCTAGAGCAGCAGCGCCAGGTGCTGGTGTTAGTGCCTGAAATTGGCTTAACACCACAAACCCTAAAACGCTTTCGCCAGCGCTTTGATGTCCCTGTGGTGGCCATGCACTCTGGCCTAAACGATCGAGAGCGACTGCAGGGCTGGCGCGCCGCCAAAGAGGGCGCGGCGCGGATTGTGATTGGCACTCGCTCAGCCGTTTTTTCACCGTTGCCGGATTTAGGCGCCATTATTATTGATGAAGAGCATGATGCCTCGTTTAAGCAGCAAGATGGACTGCGCTATTCAGCCAGAGACTTTGCCATCGTACGTGCTCACAAGCGTAATATTCCGGTGTTACTCGGCTCAGCCACACCGTCGCTGGAAAGCCTACACAATGCCTTAACGGCTAAATACCAGCACCTGAAATTAAGCCAGCGCGCCGGCAATGCTAAAGCTCCGGGCATGAAGCTGCATAGCATATTGCACCAACCCCTCAGCGCAGGTTTCGCCGAGCCAGTGCTGCAACGCATGCAAGAAACTCTCAGTGCAGGACAGCAAGTGTTGGTTTTTCTCAACCGCCGCGGTTACGCGCCATTACTGGCGTGCCGGCAGTGTGGCTGGATGGCAGAATGCCGCCGCTGTGATGCGCGACTGACCTTACATCATTGGCCGCGCCACCTGCACTGTCATCATTGCGATCACCAGCAAGCGGTGCCGGAACATTGTCCAAACTGCCAGTATTCGCAGCTAGAAGCACTTGGACAAGGCACCGAGAAGGTTGAGCAACAACTGTTGCAAATATTTCCCCATTGGCCGGTGCGCCGGGTCGACCGCGATACCATCAGGGGCAAACAGGCCTTTGACGCCTTATACGATCAAATTCACGACGACGGCCCGTGCATATTGGTCGGCACCCAAATGCTGGCCAAGGGCCATCACTTTCCCGATGTCACGCTAGTGGTGGTGTTAGACGCCGATGCCGGTTTGTTTAGCGCCGATTTTCGTGGCATGGAACACAGTGCACAGTTGATATTGCAAGTCGCGGGCCGAGCCGGACGAGCCGAAATGCCGGGCGAAGTCTGGATTCAAACCCTGTATGCCGATCATCCACAATTAAACTTGCTGCTCGACCACGGCTACCACGCACTGGCCTTATCACTACTGCAGGAACGCCAGCAACGCCAGCTTCCACCCTATTCTCATCTGGCGCTGCTGCGCGCAGAAAGCGAGCATAAACAGCAAGCTGAACAGTTATTAACTAGCGCCAGGCAGCATATTCAACGCTGGCAGGCGCAGCACAGTGAGGTGCGTGTTAGCTTAGTGGGCCCCTTTGCCGCCATTATGGAACGCCGTGCCGGACGCTTTCGCCAACAGCTGCAATTGCATGCAGGCGATCGCCAAGCCTTGCACCAGGTGCTGCATCAACTGCAATATTTTTTACAGCAACAACGTTTGCCGCGCAGTGTGCGCTGGCATCTCGACATCGACCCGATCGACACCCTGTAAGCAACTCACCCGACTGGCTCCTATACTGCACAGACCGTAACTCAGCCGCCATGGAGCTTGGCATGGATTACCTCAGCTTTAGCTACAGCGATCAGCATTTTGCCGTGCCGTTAACCACAGTGCGATTTATTGCCGCGGTCAATAGCATTCAGGTGACCCGAGTGGCCAGTGGTGATGGCCAGTTGCGGGAAGTGGTGGAATACGAACAGCAGTCGTGCCCTCTGCTCAGCCTTTCTGAGTTGTTGCAGCAGCCGTCATTGCAGCGCGAATATCAGCAGCTGTATGAACTGCTGGAGCAGCGTGAGCAAGATCATATCGACTGGCTGCAAGCACTGGAACATAGCCTGACTACAGGTGTCGCTTTTACCAAAGCGCGTGATCCTCATCAGTGTGCTTTTGGTCAGTGGTACGACCAGTTTGAGTCGGATAATGACGATCTCAATCACGTGATGGAGAAGTTTGATGGGCCGCACCAACGCATTCATGCATTGGCCGATGAGTTATTGAAACAAGCCGACCAGGGACAAAAGCAGCTGGCATTACAGTCTCTGGAAAATCACCGCCAAACTACGCTGGTGCGGTTGCGTGCCTTATTTAGCGATGCCCGCCAAACCATACTGGAGAGCAGTCGCCCCAGTATTGTGCTGCTGCAAGCTCATAACAACAGCGTGATGGGTTTGCAGGTTGATAACATAGGTGAAGTATTTGCCACCGATATGGCTGCTGATCTGCAGTGTGACTGGCTGCCTAGCTATTCGGACGGTTGGCTAAATAACATTGAGCTGGATGGTCAGGCCCGTAACGTATTGCTATTAGCGCCACAACGCTTGCTAGGATCGGTCAATACGGTATTAACCACGCAGTGACGACCTGAACATTGCTCTAGAAAAGCGCAAATATTCAGCCACAACCCAAGGGACTCGGACCCGTTTTACCTGAGCAGCATTATTAGGTGCTTATGTAGCGGCACAGCCATCACTCGCATTCATAGGCCCTAGGGTGCCTGCCATTGCCGCATTTGAGGACCACACGTATGATCCACTCGCTCTGTTTGTGGATTGTTTATGAACACCTCTGCCCCAAAACCCAATATGCGCAACCCCATTCACTGCCTGGCATTTGGCCTCGGCTCGGGGCTGGCGCCCAAAGCACCGGGCACCTTTGGTACCCTGGCCGCAGTGCCTGTGTGGTGGATGCTTTTACAAGGTGTTCCTACCTTGCCCTATATTGGCGTATTGCTCGCCGGATTTGCCTTAGGGGTAGTGTTGTGTGAGCAAACATCGCGCGATCTTGGGGTGCATGACCATGGTGGCATCGTCTGGGATGAATGGATTGGTCTGTGGTTAACCCTGCTGTGGCTGCCTGCTGGCATCGGCTGGTTAGTCTATGGAGTAGCCCTATTTCGTTTGTTCGACATCATCAAACCCTGGCCCATTCGTTGGCTCGACAAACAAGTGCATGGTGGCTTTGGCATTATGATCGATGACATTGTTGCCGGCCTGATGGCATTGGCCGTAGTACAAATCACCGCTTGGATTGTCTGAATCATAGCGCCGGCATGGAATCGCCCGTGTCGCGCCCTCTCATAAAGGCCGTCTCTTACAGCCCCTCTACTTGCCGCCTCTGTTGTTAGCCCCCTCTCTACTTGCCAACCTCTTTTGCGTCTCTTTATTGCCGCTTTCAGCCAAGTCACCGAACGTGGGCAACTGACTTACAGACTTATTTCACACTTGTGAATAACAACAGCTGTCAATAGCAGGTTATACCCAGATGCTGTGGATATTTCTGTTAGTATTTTGAGCACATGTCATCGAGAGCATGATTGATAGGGATGTTGCGACCTTTGCACACTTTTCGCTCAGCATAAAAAATTGTTAAAAAACCCTTTGATATCAAGCTTCAGCAGATGAGGACTCAAAAAGAGCAAAAGAACATTGAGATAAGTTGTCAAGCACTCAGCAGGAAAATAATACTCACCTTCAGGCCAATCTGGCTGGGGATGAAATAATGAGATACCCACAGATTCTGTGGATATCATTGTTGATAGGCTGACGATAAGCCGACCTTTTGCCGCTATTTACTCGCTTGCTGACAGAATGTCGCTTTTTTATTCAGCCCCAAGGTTTGCAGGTACAAAGCAACTTCGCTATAAACGCCGGCCTTCCCTTTCACAAGGACGTCGATATGACCGACCTCGCAGAAGCAACGTACAAAGACTGTGCTGTTGAGTTTACAGGCAGCAAAGCAGGCTATTTCAAACTGTGGTTTGTAAACCTGTTATTAAGCATCGTCACCTTAGGCATCTATAGCGCCTGGGCTAAGGTACGGAACAACCAGTACTTGTATGGGCATACCCAAATCGATGGTCATCGTTTGAGCTATTTAGCTAAACCGCTGCAGATTTTACGCGGACGAATTTTGGCCATCGTCGTGTTTGGTGGCTTGTACCTTATTGCCAGCTTCTTCCCGCCGCTGTTGGCCCTGTTCTTTATTGGCTATATCTTTGTTTTGCCCTGGGCCATCGGCCAAGGCATGAAGTTCACCTTGCGCATGACTTCCTATCGCAACGTACGCTTCTCCTTTACCGGCGGCTATGGCGACCTGTTTATTCACTTCATACTCTTGCCCATGGTTGCCATGTTTACTTTGTATTTAACAGCACCATGGATTCACAAACTGATTAGCGAATTCATACATAAAAATATCACTTATGGTGGTAAGCCTATGAAGGTCGACCTAAGTACTGGCCGTTTTTATTTCGCTGCTTTTTGCACCATAGGTAGTGCGTTAATACTCATACTTGCCATCTCCGTGCTGTCCGCAGCAGCAGTTGGCATAGGCGCTCTGGAACAAGATATGCCAGACTTTATTAAAAGTGGGGCTGCATTGATTATCCCATTTGCCTATTTAGGTATGGCCTTTGTCGCCGGTGTTTATGCCGCGATTGTACGTAACCATTTGATGGACAACTTGCGCATTAACGACCTGGCTAAGTTCCGTTCTAACATTGAGGTCGTGAGTTACTCATGGCTGCTGGCCAGCAACCTGTTGCTATTAATCATTACCTTAGGCCTTGCGTTTCCCATCACACGGATACGGAAATTCCGCTACTTGTGTGCCCATACCCGCGTTTTATTCACACCCGCAATAGACACTCTGCAGAATACAGTAGCGGACGAATACTCAGCCTTTGGTGAAGAAGCCGCAGGTTTGTTTGATAGTGACTTGTCGATCGTCGGATAACCCAAATATGGTGCCAGGTTATTATTTTTTAGCCAATCAAGCCCAGAGCACGGATGCTCTGGCACGCTTGGATAGCGAAGGTACTTTGTGGATCAGTGACGCCAATGGAAAAGCCTTACACCATTACCCTGCTAGCCAAGTCGAGCATCAACCGCTCATCGGTGGCTTACCCGCAGAGCTAGGATTTGCCGACGGCAGTCGCTTTATTCCGCACAGTCCGGACTACCGCTGGCCTGGCCATCGTCCGGGGCAGCAATGGATTGAGTGGTTAGAAAGCCATTGGCTCGGCGTTTTACTCTCCGTCATCGCTGTTCCTGCGTTTGTTTGGTTTATGGTATTTCATGGATTGCCTGGCATGACCCATGCTGGAGTCGACATGATGCCGCGCAGCGTAGATGAGCAAGTCGGTAAACATAGCTTTACCGCCCTTGAGTACATCTATTTTGAGCCATCCGAACTGGATGCAGAGGCAAAACAGACTATTCGCTCTGACTTTAATCGTCTGCTTACCCAGTTAAAGCTGCCACAAGAACGCTACTCACTGGATTTCTACCACAGTTTTATTGGGGCTAATGCGCTGGCCTTGCCCGATGGCAAAATTATTGTCACCGATGACTTAGCCAGATTAATGACAGATAAACCCGAGCAGTTACACGCTATCTTGCTACACGAAATTGGCCACGTAGAGCACCGCCACGGCATGAAACAACTGGCCCAAACCACGGCCACCAGCTTTCTCTTTGCCATGATGTTTGGTGATATCGAAGGCATGGGCGAGCTGGTAATCGGTGCGGGTAGCTCGCTACTGGACAGCGCTTTTTCACGCGATATGGAACGTCAAGCGGATGCCTATGCCCTGCTAAATGCGCAGCACGTCGGTTTGTCTCCGCAGGATTTTGCTGATGCGATGCGTTCATTGGCCGACCTACCTGCCGACAGCAGCACGGACGACGGGGATTGGAGCGATTATCTCAGCACTCATCCTGGCATGGGAGAGCGCATCCGCGAGGCCGAAAACGCTGCCAGCGCACAACAGGCCAAGCCGTAAAGACCTAGTGCCCAGTTATTGACTGGGCACTGGCTTCGTCTCAGGAGTTAGACTGCGCAGCCACCACCGCCATGGTTAGGCGCGAAATGCAGCTCAGTTTTCCTTCGCTGTTTTCAATGCGGATTTCCCACACCTGTGAGCTACGGCCACAGTGCACTGCTCGAGCAGTCCCCGTTAAAGTGCCACTGCGCACACCACGAATATGATTGGCATTAATTTCCTGGCCAACACAATACTGCTGACTAGGGTCAACTACCAGATTGGCCGCCATACTGCCCAAGGTTTCGGCCAGCAGTACATTAGCGCCACCGTGCACCAAGCCCACCGGCTGCAATGTACGCTCATCTGCCGGCATAGTGCCACGCACATAATCATCACCCACTTCGGTGATTTCTATGCCCAGATTGGAACATGCAGTGTTCTGCATTTGTCGATTCATATCGGCAATGTCGGGGGTCGCAAACCAAATAGCGCTCATATCTGCCTCTAAAGCTATGTTTAAACCGCATCGGTTTTATCAGAAAATCGCTGATATTTCACTTAGCCATACTGATGAAGGAAGCGGCATTACATCGCCATCTGAAAACCTGGTGGCAGGGCAGAACGGTTAGCGACGGTTATTTGCGCGCTCTGCTGGCTGTAAATGACAGACTCAACCTCTCCATCACAAAAATGCAGGCCGGCATAATCGCTCAAACCCACACAAGGCACATCAGGATGAGCATTCGCGTATTGATGAAATAACGTTGATTTTTCATCATCACCCGTAAAGTGCGCTTCGGCGAGTCCTGGCAACAAACCTAACCCCGCTATCACCCTGTAAGCCTCAGGGCTGCTATCGGTAATGCCGTATTCGAACCAGCAAATAGCACCGCCCCCCAATACAACGCACTGCTTTTGCATGATGTCGCTATTCACTATTTAATAAAGCCTAAATGTACCACAACATCTGACGGCCTACGGATACCGGTTATTTACCAGAGCAACAACATGAAAGCACTGATCGCAGAAAGGAAAATAAAAGTTTGCCCTGTGGTAACCCAAGCAAGTGACAGCGGCATACAGCTTCTACTATTTCGGCACCCCTTGGCTGGCATTCAACTCGTTAAGGGCACCTTGGAAGTTGATGATTCATCGGTCCAAGCGGCGGCTTTGCGAGAACTGGCGGAAGAAGCTGGTATTACTAAAGTAAAGCAATGCCAAGATATTGGCCAATGGCACAGTCAGCATCAGGATCAGCTTTGGCATTTTGTACACTGCCACTGCCCGCCCCTTCCTGAGCAGTGGGTATATCATTGTCTTGATGACGGCGGCCATGATTTTGAATTTTTCTGGCAACCATTAACCAGTGCCATTATTGGTGAATGCCATCCTGTGTTTCAGCGTGCCGTTGAGTACATTCAATCACAATTACTGTAACTTGCATGCACTCCCATCAAACATGGCCCCTCATGTATTAAAAGCATGCCTTCTTACAATCACTTACAGCGGCAAATTTATTACAGTGCCACTATCGCCATTGCTAAACCTATTTATGTGGTAGCCATAGATAGTTAGCGTGTTTCTCTAACCATATGTAAGGCGGACCTGAAAATCGACAAAAAATCGTCATTATCCAGAGGCTGAAGAACATGGTGAATAATATTTCAATCCAGCAAGGTTTTCACGAATCACAACGATATTCAGCCGCAACGTTATACGATGCCGCTTTTGCCGATAAACTCGGCATTGCCATCCCTAACAAAGCGCAAAGACTCGATATTCTGGCTCAAGGTTTTCAACCCAAGTTTAGTTGGGTTGCGATGCAAGGCGAAAAAATAATTGGGCTGGCAGGCTATAAAAATTCCTTGGGCTCATTAACCGCTGGCATTAACTGGCAGCTGCTCAACCAACATATGGACTTTTGGCATGCTACTCGTGCATTAGCCATATTGGCACTACTCGATCGGGAATATAGTGACGGCCAGCTAATGCTCGATGGTATCTGCGTAGCAGCAGAATCTCGTGGACAAGGTGTTGGCACCCGACTATTACAGCAAGTTATTCAGTATGCCAATAAAGAAGGTCATCACAGTGTGCGTTTGGACGTGATTGATAGTAACCTCGATGCCAAACGCCTATACGAACGCCTTGGTTTTGGTACAGAAGAGACGAAAGACATGGATTTTTTAAGTAAATATCTAGGGTTTTCTTCCGCTACCACTATGTTTTATCTGACCAACAACACAGAGCGAAAATAAACTATTATATTTATCGTGGGCACCCGAAATGAATTGCAATTAGTTGTTTCAATGCAGTAATTCGACATACATCGAGTTAATGAATTTTCTTATTTAGCAATCTTGACGAAATCTACCCAACTTTTAACCAAGCTCCATTTTGCTCAGCGTAACGCTGGGCTAAGGGCTTGGGCAAATCATAAACCTGTTGCAGCAAGCTGGCCTGAGTTAATAACTCCACATCTCCCTGCGCCCAAATTCGACCCTGTTTTAGCAGCAATACACGATCAGCCCAAGATGCTGCCAAGGCGATATCATGTAATACGGCCAGTACGGCAACATTCTTTTCGGCAAACTGTTTTACCTGTTGCATAACAGCATGCTGGTGGGCGGGGTCCAATGCCGAGGTGCATTCGTCTAATAACAATAGTCGCGATAATGTTTGTCCGCGCTCACTTTGCGGCGGCTGCCAGATCTGCAGCAGAACCCTTGCTAGTTGCACTCGCTGCTGCTCACCTCCCGATAACGATGGGTAACTGCGAGCACGCAGATGCCAGACATCCATTAATTGCATGGCATCTCGTTGTAACTCGGCACTGGCCTGTTCATCGCCATGGGGAATACGCCCCATCGCCACCACTTGCTGTACTTTAAAAGGAAACGCCAGTTCAACCTGCTGTGGCAATACTGCGATGCGTTTGGCGCGTTGCCTTGCTAGATATTCCGCCAATGGCTGACCATCCAGTAGCAGCTCGCCTTTGTCTATTATTCGCTCACTGGCCAGAGTTTTTAATAAACTGGATTTACCGGCACCATTGGCACCTAAAATGGCCAAACGCTGACCAGGCTGCAAGGTAAAACTGATATCATCGAGCAATGTTTTATCGCCGCTAAATAGCGACAGCTTCTGTACATTGATCATGCCATTACCCTTCTCGCCTGCTGCAACAATAACGATAAAAATACCGGCCCACCGATAATAGCCATTACTAGGCCAACCGGCAGATCAGCTGGCGCTAACCAGGTGCGAGCGATGGTATCGGCCAATAGCAATAACGCTGCACCCAATAATGCACTGCCAGGTAATAAAGCCTTATGATCCGGCCCCAGCAATAAACGCAATAAATGCGGAACCACTAAGCCAATAAAACCAATCATGCCAGCGATGGCAACGCCCGCCCCTACCATTAAAGCCGCCGCCACAATTAGCCAGCGCTTACCACGCTGTACAGCAAAACCTAAATGCCCGGCCACCGCTTCACCCATTAATAACGCATTTAATAAGGCGGCAAAACGCGGAAGAGCCAACAATGGAATAAATATGCAGAAGGCCAGCACCGTGATTTCAGACCATTTGCCATAGGCCAGACTGCCCATCGACCAGAAGGTCATAGTGCGCAGCTGCTGGTCATCGGCCATATAGGTCAGAATACCGGTCAGTGCGCCAGCAATGACATTAATAGCCACGCCCGCCAGCAATAACATCGCCATTTGCGTTTGCCCTTGACGGGTACTGAGCCGATAAATTAGCCAAGTAACACCCAATCCACCAGCAAAGGCTGCCAGAGGTAAAGCAAAAACGCCGGTTAATGCAACATAAGGTGATAATAACGAGCTCTGTAGCACAATCACCGCTACCGCGGCCAGGGCGGCACCGCTGGATACACCGATTAATCCTGGGTCGGCCAGCGGATTGCGAAACACACCTTGGGTTATGGCGCCGGCAACAGCTAGGCCTGCCCCCACCAGCATGGCCAACAGTGCTCTGGGCAAACGCAGCTCGCGCACAATCCAATCTTGCTGGCCACTGATGTCGCCACCCGTCATGGCTAAGCCCAACGACTGCAGCACCTGGTCAGGTGATATGGCTACCGGGCCCGTCGCTAGTGCCACCACTAAACACAGCGGTAGCAAGGCAGCTAACATCAGCAGTAACAAAGCACTGCGATGGTTAGGCCAATTAATAGACGGACGCCAACGCGCCAAAGCCGAGTGCACCTTATTGCTCCGCTAAGCTCTGGCCATCCAGCAGCGCTTGTTGCAACTGGGTCAATGCCTGCGCCAGACGAGGACCAAAACCCAATAACAAACCAGCATCCAACACCACTACACGGTCGTTTTTAACCGCAGGTGTCAGCGCCAATTGCTGGCGAATGTTATCCACCTGCAATAGCCCGGTTTGCGCGACAATAACCACGTCAGGCGCCACGGCCAGAGCCGATTCCGGGTTGAGTGGTTTGTAGCCTGGATGCTGGATGACATTTTCCAGTGCCAGCATATCCAGCAGCGCCTGGGCTTGAGTGCCGGTACCGGCTGCCATCAAACCACGATTGCCAGCACCAAGTAATAACAGTGCGCGTTGGCCCGCCAAGGGCGCCAAACGCTGCTGTGCTTGCTGCACTTGTTGCTCAACCTGCTGCTGTAAAGCCTCGCCGGCCGCTTCCCGTCCCAAGGCGCTAGCAACGGCTGCAATTTTGGCCTGAACACCCGCTAGACTGGCATCATCCTTAACCTTCACCACCTTTACACCGGCGGCCTGTAGCTGAGCAAAGACCTCTTCTGGTCCGGCGTCGTCGCTGGCAATTACTGTGGTGGGGGTGAGAGACAAAATGCCCTCAACCGACAGCTGGCGCATATACCCCACATCCGGCAGCTCTGCGGCCGCTGGTGGATAGCGGCTGGTGGTGTCGACCGCCACTAACTGCTGCTCGGCCCCTAAGGCATAGATGATTTCCGTTACCGAGCCATCGATGCTGACCAGGCGCATTTGCGCCTGGCTAGTCATAGTGCTCAATGCCATGACTAGTGCCAGCAGCCAAGCCTTCATGCCGCCACCCCATCGCTCAGCAGATAGCGGGCGAGCAATTGATTTTGTAGCTGACGCCAGTCATCGCGCTCAGGTTGGCCGTTCTGACGCTCGCCAAACATCAGCGCCAACTGACGCCCATCGGCATCAAACACCTCCAATGACGTAACGATGCCGTCGCTGGTGGGTTTACGCACCAGCCACACATGTTCGATTAAGGCGGTATTGGCATGCAGGCTAAAACCCGGGTCCAGCACGTTAAACCAATCACCCGTGCGCAGCAGTTTTTGCACCGGGCCGGTATGAATTTGCACCACACCTTCGCTGCCAACAAAGATCATAATCGGCTGCTGGCTGTCTGCCGCCAGCACTAACGCCTGTTCAAACGCTTCCACCGCCAATGGCTGGGCGTAGTCTGGGCCAATACGCTGGTAGGCTGGAATGCGTTCAATCTGATGCTTTTGCAGCATGGCTCTGAAATGATGCACATCTTTCAGCTCGCTCCAGTCCTGGCGCAGCTGGGGCAAATCCAAATCTGCTGGTGACGCTAACAAATCTTCCGCGTTGCTGTCGCGGCTGACATCCGGTTGTTGCTGCTGCTCGGCGCGGTAGCGTTCGACCAAGGCATGGTACTGAGATAGCTCGGTATTGGCGGTGGCATAGACTTTATGCACGGCCTCACCTTGGGCATTAAAAAACTGCAAGCTATGACGCTGGCCCTGGCCACTGGCTTCGCTGACAGCAAAGCCAAATACAAAGCGCGAAAAGAACAGGCGTAAGTCGATGACTCCCAGTGCCAGGCCCATTTGGCCATGCAAGCTGATGTCTTTATATTGGCCGGTTTTTTCATGCACCATGCCGTCGTTGCGGGTCAATGCCATAACCTCGCCTAATGCTTCCAGCTCGCAAATCAGGTGTCGAAAATCGCCTTCCAGGCGTGTTACGCCCTGCCCTAAGCGAGTGGCCAGCAGTTCTGCTTCAGATACTCCAAGCTGTTCTGCCGCGTTGCGAATGCGCAGTTTCGGCTGGCTTTGTTGCAGCGCCTGCCAGCGCTCAGTCAAGCTTGCGTTCATGCTTATTCTCCCTGATTAATCTGACGGAAACGCAGCTCTGGGCTACCAGAGTCGCCAAGGCTGTAGTAGTTACTGATTTGCACCGCGTACACGGCAGCATTGGCATCGTCGCTATTGGTATTGATGGCGTAGGTGCGGAAGTTCGGCCACAGCTTGTGTTGGCCTGTGAGGTTGTAGGCATACCAGCTGTTCTGGCTGAATACGCTGTCGCTGCTGTCAGTGACGTATAATCGGCTGATGTCCTGGCCATTGCTGTTGCTGGCGCTGGTGTAGGCATCCAGCTCTGCCGTGGCAATCGGGCCCAAAGCAGCAGCGTTGCCAGTGCCGTGTACGCCGCCATTGCTCCACAAATTGACCGCACGACTGGCCATGTCAATTTCTAACCGCCACTCCCAATCTATAGCTGTGCAGTCAACGGCACTGGCGCTGTCGAAATCGAGGCACAACTCAGTGCTGCCCTGCTCAAGATTGGCGTTTAGGACGTTGCTGTCGGCGGTAAACTGTTGGGTTCCCGCCGCTTGGGTTGCATAGCTTAAGGCAATGTTGCTGTAGCTCAGCTCGGTAATGCGAACTTTGGAATAGGTCTCGCCATCGGCATGACGTACCAGCCAGCCACTTTGCTGCGGCGCACTGATTTGATGGGTCGTCGGATTATAAACGTACCAGTCTTGCATCGCGGTGCGATAACTGTCGCTGCTCCACTGGACGCTGGTGAGATCAAACTCTGTCAGCAAAGCCTGTGCTTCGCTATCGGCATCGGCGTTACTGAATACCGAGCTATTGGCCTCACCATCCTGATAAAACTCGTCCTGGGCATCTAATACCGCACCCGCGACGTTACCACTGCCCGATACACCACCATTCAGCTTGATATTGCTGCGCTGCAATGCCAGGTGCCAGTCTTCCTGCTCACTGACCTGCTGGCCGGAATCTAGATTCAGATACACCCAGTCGCTGTGGCTAGCCGCATTCAGCCGTACCACCTTGACGCCGCTGGTGTCGTTGACGTCACCGCTATTCGGTGTATCGCTGCTATTGCTGTCGTCGCTGCCACAGCCAGCCAATAACAGCCCGCTGGTCACTACTGCTAGCCAGCTGATGCGCGGTGAAAATAAGGTCGGTTGCATATTGCGCTCCTTAAAAAGTCAGGGACACACCCAGATACGGCTTGCGCCCGTATACCGGCCGCCGGTCGGCAGTGTCGAGGACGTCCCGTACTGTGTCTGTGAGGTTGTTGATGCCGCCGTAAAGACGGAATTGTTTGGAAAACTGGTATTCGCCTTTGATGTCCCAGCGCATGATGGCGGGCGATTGCCGCTGAGCCGTTTCACTCACGCTGGTATACAAACCGCGCTGTAGGTCGGCCGTGAGGGTTAGCTGCCAGTGGCTAGTGACATCCCAAAGCCACATGCCTCTAAAGTGATGGCGAGCACGGTTAATCAGCGGTAAATCGCCATCGAGGTCGCGAGCATCCAAAAAGCCGTAGGACAAACGCTGTTGCAGCTGAGCAGAAAACTGCTGCTGGCTAGAGAGTTCAAAACCACGTGTCACGGCGCGGGCGAAGTTGCGATAGCGGTAAATGGCAACCTGGCCATTATCGACGCGCTCACCGGTATCGTCGGCTTCAATTAAATCTCGAATCTGGTTATGAAAGGCCGACAGTTCAAACTGCCAGCGGCGACCATCGGTGACACTGAGTGAGCTTTGAATACTGCGCGACTGTTCAGGATCGAGGTCGGCATTGCCCAACACCATGTAACCATTAACGCTGTGATCAAACAGGTAATAACGGTTCTTTAGGTTGGGCACACGATAGCCAGTACCAATCGAGTTACGCCACTGCCAGCGCCATTGGCCAATGTCAAAATGGCTGCGAGCAGCTAAGTTGACGCTGGTAAAACCACCAAAGTCACTGTCGTGCTGATAGCGCAGGCCCGGTGACCATTCCAACCAATGACTGCTGGGAGCGGTCAGCTGCGCAAATAACTCACTGTTGTGACGCCGCTCTAGCGGCACTTCTTTAATATCAATCTGATAAATACCACCCGCCAGTGGTGTGACCTTGGCATTGCTGGCATCACTGCCGGTCAGGCTGATCTGGCGTTTGTCTTGCTCTATCTGTTCACCAAACCACTCCACTCCCATGACTAAGCGAGCCATGCCGGAGCCCCAATGGGTAGGTGTATAAGCCCATTGTGAACTGAGCTTATGCTGCTGATAGGCGGTATCTCGATATAAGTTACCGGCTGGCACCTGACGATCGTTATTGATTTGATCGGACTGATCCTGCTGACGCTCATGCAAGGCCGTCAGCGACCATAGCCCTCCGGCTAACGAGTGTTCGGCGTCGGCACTAAAACGCCAGCGCTGAAGCAGCTCCTGCTTGCTGCCCTCGGCACCGCTGTTGGTAAAGCGGCGCACTTCGCTGTCTTCAACAAAGTGATCCAGATTGAGCCCCCAGCGTCCCTGATGCAGACGCTGCGCTAACGCCGCGCCGATATTGCTTTTATCACCGGCAAAACCATCACTGCTGTAGCTGCGATCGTCTAAGTCATAACCATCGCTGTGGCGCCAATCGGCATTGATACGGGCATCCAAGCTGCCCAGACGCTGACCTGCTGACAGTGCAACATGGTGCTCACCGGGCCAGTCTTGCTGCTCCACTTGGCGATCGCCATAACTGCCGACATCGGCCCGTAAGCGAGCAAAGTCACCATCGGGCTGACGAGTAATAATATTGACCACGCCGCCCATCGCAGCACTGCCGTACAGTGCGGATGCCGCGCCCGGAATGACTTCGATGTGATCAATATCCAACGCCGACAACTGTGAAACATCGACCGTGGAGCCTGTGGTGGCTGACACCGGTAAACCATCAATCAGTATCAATACACGATCGCCGTTAAAGCCTTGCATATAGACTTCTTCGCCGGTTTTTCCGTGGATTTCGCGCAGTTGGATGCCAGGAATCACCCTAAGGGCATCTCGAATATCGGTAGCGTGCAAACGCTGAATCGTGCTGCGATCTAGCAACTGGGTACGTACTGGAGTATCTGCCAACGGCTGTTGCTGACGACTGGCCGTCACCACCACATGGCTGAGGTTAAAGGCATCGTCAGCAAAGGATGGCAAGGCCGACAGTGCCCCAAGGCACCATGCCAATCGTCGTAGTTGCCTCACCGCTCCCCCTGCACCATTTACGAATAATTCTCAATCGCGAGTCATGATACACAAACAATAATCATTATCAATCATGATGTTGGTCGATAATTGTGCGCTTAGAGGAGTCAGGCAATGCCAGATACGCAGCGCAAAAAGGAAATGACCATCAACTGCGTGCGAACAGCGCTCCAGAGCCCAGCCTCTGGTATTCTGTAGGGCAAACTCATTCCGCAAGCAGACGAGATTCCCATGTCGTGGCGACAATGGCTGAGGCGACGCGCCTATCAGGACAAAGCCAATCTGCGCTTGTTTATCAGCGGCGCCAGCCTGTTTTTTGCAGGCCTGGGCCTAGTGGTGTTAAGCAACCGTTGGCTGTTGCCATCACTGCAACAGGAGGTACTGGTGTTGATTGGCCTAGTGATAGCCACCCTGGGCGGATTGCTGGCGCTACTGGGCTATCTTGCGTTAGCGCTGTTGCGGGTTATTCGGATGATGGAAAAACATGACTGAACACTTTCCCGATCTGGAAATTTATTTGCTAAAACCAGACCAAGCAGCCATCGAAAGCTGGCTGCAACAGTGCTGGCCACAACTGCAAAGGTTACAGCAAGGCGAGCGCTTTCACTGGCGCGCCGATACCGAGCAGGGGCTGATGGATATTTATCTTAACCCCCAGGCAGAAAAAAACTTTGCCAGCTTATGGTTTAAACAAAACCGCACCGCCTGGCGCAATGATCTGGAGTGTGCCCGTGCTGCCCATGCCGCACTGCAGGTGGAAATTCGCTGTTCTGCGGCCGGCTGGCAGGAAGACGATGGCGAAGATGACAGCGGCTGGATCAAACTGATTCGCGGTGAAGAAAAGCCCTTTACCTGGCGCTGATCCCCTACTCGCTGCCGCACATTCACATGCGGCAGCAATTTCTTGTTGCAAACGATAATGATTCTCACTATTGTGGTTTAACCACTAGGGAGATTCGGACATGGCGCGTTTGCATTCCAGTGCTCAAATTCTGAGCTTTCCAAATCGAGATACATCAACCACGGGTTTAAATGACCACCGTCAGGCGGAGTTTGAGCAGCTGGATCAGCGTATTCGCCATTATCAGGGCCGTGATAACCAACCCCAGTGGCTAGAGCAGTACCTGGATTTAGGTTTGGAGCTTGCCTGTCAGGCCGGCCAGAAACAGCTGTGGGCGTTGCAGGAAAGCTGGCTGCATCGCATGTATCGCACGCTGCGAGACAGCGGCTTAAATTTGTCCGCCAGCAATAGTTGGCGCCAAGCCTGCTTGGACGCCTTATATCAGCCTTTTTTTGCCTTGCGTCATCTGCAGCGCGGTCAGCACGACCATCGCTGTCGGCAGAGGTTGCACACTATTTTGCGTGAATTTGCCGTGATCTCACGGCATCTGGTTTAGCCCTAGCGGCACATCGAATGGGACTGAGGGTATGCATGGACGCATTTTTTCATTCTATTTAGGAGCACACAGCCAATGCCACGTATTGGATTAATTTACGGCACCGACACCGGCAATACCGAAGACGTGGCGTACAAGCTGCAAGAGCGTATTGAATGGGCAGCGGTGGATGTTTACGACGTTGCCAGTTGCAGTGCCGAGCAAGTACAGCAGTACGATCTGTTGATTTTAGGAATCCCCACCTGGGACTTTGGTGGCCTGCAAGCCGATTGGGAAGACTTTTGGCCATTGCTAGAAGATATGAGCTTTGCCGACAAAACCGTTGCCCTCTACGGTCTTGGCGATCAGTTTGGCTACGGCGATTACTTTCTTGATGCCTTGGGTAAATTGCACGATGCCGTACGCGACCGCGGTGCCACCATTATTGGCCACTACTCCACCGCAGGCTTTGATTTTGAACAGTCGTTAGCCTTGACCGACGATGGTCAGCACTTTGTGGGCTTGGGGTTGGATGAAGATCAGCAAACGGAGCTAACCGACCAGCGCATAAGTGAGTGGATCAGCCAGCTACAGCAGGAGCTGCAACTGGCCGACTGTGCCTGATTAGGAGATCTGATAACGGCCTGGTTTGTGGTTCATGGCGATAATCATATTCAACGCCACAGCACCCAGCACCGACAACGCCAAAATCCATGGCGACACCAGGTAAAAGCCAACCCCGACGATGCAAGCATCGAGTGACATCTGAATACGACCGGCATTCCAGCCGTAGCGATCCTGCAGGTATAAGCACAGAATACCAATGCCACCCAGGCTGGCATTATGTCGATACAACACCAGCATGCCCATGCCAACGAGAAAGCCGCCCATAACGGCAGCTAGCACCGGATCGACATAGTCCAGCTCAATGACCCAGTGGGCATAGTCACTCATGGCCGAAACCGCAGCAACGGCCAAAAAAGTATTAAAGGTAAAGCGCTTACCCATGCGTTTGAGTGCCAACCAATAAAATGGAATATTGATGACAAACAAAATCTGACCAAAACTAACATCCGTTACAAAATGAGATATCACCAGCGATAAGCCAACGATTCCACCGGTCAGAAATCCCCCCGCTTTAAAAAACACTAAGCCCAATACCACAAACAGACTGCCTGTGATCATGGCGGTAGCGTCTTCTAGTAGGGTATGTTTTGCAGTTGATTTCTCCACTGTATTCCTCTGTCACAGTTGAACCGCGCCACTATAGGGGATCGACCGCCGCAGGCACAGTGGAGAGACATGTTAACGACCCAGTTTTGCAACCATCTTTATGCGCAACAGCCGCCATAGTGGCACGGCTATCAACCCAGACGTCACTTTGCTGAGCTTTGTGCTAACGATCGACGATCAGAGTTTTTAGGTTGGTAAACTCGCGCATACCATACTGCGCCAGCTCGCGGCCATAACCAGATTTCTTGGTGCCACCAAATGGCAAGCGCTGATCACTGCGAACCATGCCATTCACCACCACGCAACCGGCCTGAATATGATGGGCCATAGCGCGGGCTTCTTCTTCTGGGCCCCAGATACTGGCCCCCAAACCAAAACGACTATCGTTAGCAATGCGCAGCGCATCAGCATCATTGTTGGCACGAATCATGGCCGCCACTGGGCCAAACAGCTCTTCACTGTAAGCCGGACTGCCGGCAACCACCTGATCCAACACAGTAGCCGGGTAATCGGCATAGCCATCCCCCGGCTGACCACCGAGCAACAACTTGGCACCAGCTTGGATGCTGCCATCGACCTGCTGCTGCAGCTGCTGACGCAAATCTTGCCGCGCCAGCGGCGCCAACGACAGTTTTGATGCACCCGCAACAAATGCCTCGATAAAATCATCGGCGACACGCGGATGTAAAATAAAACGCTTGGCGGCAATGCACACCTGACCAGCATTCATATAGCGAGATCGCACCGCCGTCGCAGCGGCCTGCTCAACATCGGCGCCCGACAGCACCACAAACGCATCCGAGCCACCCAGTTCGAGCACGCTTTTCTTCAGCGCTTGGCCGGCACTGGCCGCCACCGAACGGCCGGCCTGCTCGCTGCCCGTCAGGGTGACAGCAGCAATACGAGGATCAGCAATGACCTTTGCACAGGTGTCGTTATCAATAAATAAGTTGCTAAAAACGGCGTCTGGCAACCCCGCTGAATCACAGCATTGCTCTATCAAAGCGGCACAGCGCGGTACATTTTCCGCATGCTTAAGGGCCAATGTATTGCCCGCCATCAGAGTCGGAGCAGCACAGCGCATGACCTGCCACAGCGGGAAGTTCCACGGCATAATAGCCAACACAGTACCGATCGGTTCAAATCGCAGCTGAGCTTCGCTGGGGCTGGCGTTCAGCTCTTCTGCCGCCATTAAGCGTGCGCCCTGATCGGCATAGTATTCACACACCTGGGCCGACTTTTCGACTTCGGCCTCGGCCTCGTCGCTGCGCTTGCCCATTTCTGCGGTCATCATGGCAGCCAGCTCGGCTTGCTGCTGGCGCAGCTGCAAGGCCAACGCGCGTAAATGCTGGCCTCGCTGGGCAAAGCTCAGTGCCGACCAAGTCTGATTCGCTTGCGGCAATGCTTGCAAACGATGCTGCAGCTCGCCTTCATCCAGATACGCATGCTGCCATTCCGTATGCCCAGTGGCGGGGTTAACGCTCTGATATGCCATATGATTCTCCTATCCGGCAAAAGGATCAGCCGTCGATCGGGGCTTGTCGCTGCTGCAACCATTGAGCAACGATGCGCCCAGTCGCCGATTGCCAACCTTTCAGCTCATCCAGCGGGACAATTTTGTATTCATCCAGCTCCTGCTCATCCAATACAATCTGCCCCTCAGCGTAGACGTGATAACCAATAATCAGCTGATTAAAGATTTCACCCGATGTGCCTGGCCCGTCAAATACCTCAAAGCCAATGAAATTGGCTTGCGGGCTCTGCAGCCCCAACTCTTCTGCCGTTTCTCTCAAGGCACACAGTTGCGGATGTTCACCACGTTCTAGAAATCCGGTAATAACGCTAAAGCGTCCTTGCGGCCAGGCGATATTGTGCGCCAGTACCACGCCTTGCGGTGTTTCGACCACCACTGCCACCACTGGGGTGGGGTTATCCCAAAAAACGTAACCACATTCGTCAACACAGGCCAGGCGTTCAAATTCATCAATCACTCGAGGTTTTAGATCAGCTTTGCATTGCGGGCAATATTGCATGGTGGGTCTCCTTGTCTGCGCCCAGCATGACGGCCCAATGCCATAGTCGCAAGCTAACGCAGTGTTGCAAGGCTGCGTTAGCCCTACGGCAAACGCAGCGCTAGCAATTGCTGCTGTAGCTGCTGCTCATCCAATGGCTCTTTGCTGATGATCTCCAGCCGGCTCTCATCTAATGAGCGTGTTGGCATCTCGCTGGCGGCGCCCTCGCGTAAGTTGATCACCACAGGTCCCTGGTCGGTTAATAACAGTGCCTTTAAGCGTTCGACGTTAAGCCCGGTTAACCACAGTCGTACGGCATTGAGGTCAAACACTTGCCGAGCATCGAACAGCCAACCAAGAGAAAAGTGACCTTGGCCCTGATTGCTAAAACAGCGCCAGGACTCACCGTCTGCCAGGGTTATGGGGCCAGTGCTGGTGTAAGTTGACGCGAAAGACTGAGCGTGGGAATGAGCATGGGGGTGAATCGCTAACCGCTGGCTATCGGCTGCAGCAGCCAGCAATGATTGAGGCAATTCTCCCTGGCTAAGCCAAGCGGAAGCGGATTTAGGTGGGTTCGACGCGTTAATAAAGGCTTCAAATGTCACTTTGTCTTGCGCGCTGGCCAAGTCGGTTTTATTGGCCACCACCACATCCGCCAGCTGCAACTGATCGATAAAGGTCTGATGCTGCAAATAGCGCGGCTGCGATAAGTGCCGTGGGTCGACCAGGCAAATATTCGCAGCTAAGCGCAGCAGTGGCTGATAATGCTCGTTACGTAGGGTTTCCAATATCTGACGCGGATGCCCTAAGCCACTCGGTTCGATTAATAACACATCAGGCTGCTCACGGCTGATTAGCCAGTTCAGTCCCATCTGAAATGGCAAGCCAGAAACGCAGCAAATACAGCCTCCCGGCACCTCTCGCACCACTGCGCCCTGACTTTGTAGAATGGCTCCATCCACTCCTACTTCGCCGAATTCATTGACTAGAACCGCCCATTTTTCGTTGTCGGGCTTGTGTCGTAACAAATGCAAAATGGCGGTGGTTTTCCCTACGCCCAAAAAGCCAGTGATCAGATGGGTGCGAATTGGCGACATCGCTTAGCCACTCCAAAATGTTACAGTATAACTATTCCAGTGAGCGAAGCACATTTAAAGGTGACACTCGCACCGCAGCGCGCATCAGCCACAAACCTAATACCACCAGCAACAGCAGGGTTAGGGGCGGTAACCACAGCCACACCCAGCCAAGACTTTGGTACGGGATATTTAATACTCCCTGATAAATGCCCAACACAATGGCTTCTCCACCCAGCAGAGCCAGGCCACTGGAGAGCAAGGCCAATAAGCTGAACTCGACCATTTGCGAACGTCGAATCAACGCTGAGCTGCCCCCCAGAGTGCGCAGCATGGCGCCTTCTCGTAGTCGTTCACTGAGGCTGGCAATCAAAGCCGCCACCAATACCAGCACCGCCGCCACCAGCACAAACACCAGAATGAGCTCTACTGCTAACGTGACTTGTTGCAGCAGGGTTTGGATTTGCCCTAACAGGAATTGCATATCCAGCAAGGTGATGGAGGGAAACTGGCGAATCAGCTGGGTTAGCTCCGCAGCCTGTTCAGGGGCGACGTAAAAACTGGTCAGGTAACTGCGCGGTAGCGACTCCAGTACATCGGGCGAAAACATCATATAAAAGTTAGGGCTGAGCGAGCCCCAGTCGACCTCACGGATACTGCTAACAGTAACGTCAAAATCAACGCCACCAGCACGAAAGCTGAGGGTATCTCCCAAGCTCACTCCTAGACGCCCTGCCAGCCGTTCTTCGATCGAGACCTGCTTGCTGTGCTGCTGCAATGTTTGCCAACTACCAGCAACTATTTGGTTCGATTCTGGCAGCTGGTTATCCGCCGTTAACGCCAGGTCACGGTTGATGGCCGGATCATCAGCGACCTCCAAGCGTTGCACGTCTTCACCATTAATGGCCAGCAGACGCCCAGGCACCATGGGATACAAGCGCTGCGGCGTATAGCCGCTATTACGCAACGCGTCTTCAAATGGCTGAGCTTGGTATTGCTGAATATTGATGGCAAACACGTTGGGCGCATCGTCAGGCAGGCTGGCTTGCCAATCCGCCAGCAAGTCATTGCGCACTGCGGCCATCACTACCATCACCATTAGGGTTAAGGCGAAGGCCAGTATCTGGCCAGCGGTTTGGCGCCGGTGACGGCTCAGATGCTGCCAGGCAAAACGCACCACCAAAGGCAACTCTCGCCCTTGCAGCCAACGCTGAGCCAGTTGAATCAGCCCTTGTAGCAGCAGCAGCAACAACAGCACCACCAGCGAGCCTCCCACCATCACACCGACACTGAGCACGGCATCGTGGGTAAACAGCCACAGCAGCGCCGTCAGCGCCAGCAACGCCAGACTGCTTAACAGCCAGCCAGACAGAGGCACGGGCACAATATCGCGGCGTAATACCCGCAATGGGCTGACCCGCGCCAGCGGCAGCAAATGTGGCAAACCAAACCCCAACAAGGTCACCGCACCACTGCAGGCACCCAATAACCAGGCACTCCAGTGTGCGGCGGGCAATTGTTGAGGCAATACATCAGCCAATACCGACAGCAGCAATTGCTGCAGCAGTAATGCCAGCCCGACCCCAATCGCGGTGGCGAACACCGCCAGCAGCAATAGCTCGCTAGCGTACAGCTGAAAGACCTGTCCACGCGCCAGGCCAAAGGTGCGCATCAAAGCGCTGATATCGAAATGCCTTTGGGCATAACGTTGAGCCGAGATAGCCACCGCAACACTGGCCAATACCACCGCCAACAATGCCGCCAAACCTAGATATTGCTGAGCGCGGCCCAGGGCGCGCGACATGGCTTGATTGCTGTCTTCGAGTGATTCAAAACGCTGATTGGCTGCCAGCTCCACCTGCTGGCGGAAGTTCTGCAACTGCTGATCATCGCCGGCTAACAACAAGCGATAGCGTACCCGAGCACCCGGCCCCAGCACCTTGGCCGCCGCCAGATCGGCCTGATTCATCATTAAACGCGGCGATAAGGTGTAAAAGTTGCCACCACGATCGCTTTCTTCAACGATGACGGCAGTAATCTTGAGCTGCGTACTGCCCATCTCGATAACATCGCCGATATCAGCGTCGAGCAACGCCAATAATCGCGATTCTACCCAGGCCTCACCGCCAGCTGGGCCATGCTGGCGCTCTGTTGGCGTACCAAAAGCGGCGTTGGCGGTGGTCAGACGTCCGCGCAAAGGGTAGTGATCATCCACCACTTTAATGGCCGCCAGCGCCATCTGTTCACCCTTCAACACCACACTAGGAAAGGTGACGATTTCACTGTGGCTTAACTGCAGCTGCTCAGCGGTGGCTAGCCATTGTTGCGGCAACGCCGTGGTCGAGCGTACTCGTAGATCTGCGCCCAGCAAGTCGTTAGAGCGTGCCTGCATGGCCTGTTCCAAACGCGAACTCAACAGCGCAATCGCGGTGGTAGAAGTGACAGCAATGATCAAAGCCAGCAAGATCAAGGTCAGTTCGCCCGAACGAGCTTCACGCCACAGTAACCGAGCGGCCAAACTGGTCAGCCGACTCCAGGGCAGCAGATGGCGTTTCATGTCAGCTCCTCCAACTGACCATCACGCATCCGCAGCTGACGCTGACAGCGCTGCGCCAATTGCGGATCATGGGTGACCAGTATCAAGGTGGTGGCACGTTCGGCATTCATGGCAAACAGCAAACGCTCTACCTGGGCACCGGTTTCACGATCCAGATTCCCGGTAGGTTCATCAGCAAACAAAATTTGAGGTTCACCAGCAAAAGCACGGGCTAAGGCCACTCGTTGCTGTTCACCGCCTGATAGTTGAGTTGGGTAATGGCTCATGCGGTGACCTAAGCCAACGGCCTCTAGTAACCGTTGCGCTTCTTGGCGAGGCTGCTGCTGGGCACGAATTTCCAGCGCCAGCATTACGTTTTCCAACGCTGTTAATCCGGGAAGTAACTGGAAGTTTTGAAAAACAAAGCCAGCCCCTTGAGCTCGAACGGCAGCACGCTGGTCTTCATCAAGCTGATCAATGCGCTGACCCAGCAGGTGGATTTCTCCAGCGGTCGGCGTGTCGAGCCCTGCCATTATGCCAAGCAGGGTCGATTTACCGCTGCCCGAAGCGCCGACAATGGCGACGCTTTCCCCAGCCTTGATATCAACGTCGACGCCCTTCAAGATAACCAGCGGCTGGCTGCCAGCCTGGACCTGCTTTTCCACCGCTCGAATGATAAGAGAGGATGATGTGCTGACATTACTGGCAAGACTAACGCTCATAGGGACTCTCTGGTTGTGGTCGATATTGGCTCATGCTGCCACGATTTTGGTGGTCGGTGACAGTATCAGCGCCGGTTTTGGCATTCCTTTACAGCAAGGCTGGGTTAGCCTGGCAGAACAACAACTGCAACAAGACTATCCACAGCTGACGCTGATCAATGCCAGCATCAGTGGCGATACCACCGCCGGCGGCCGTAGCCGTCTGCCAAGCCTACTCAAGCAGCACCAGCCTAATCTGGTTATCATAGAACTCGGCGGCAATGATGGCCTGAGGGGCACTCCCATTCAGGTGATACGCAACAATCTCAGTGCCATGGTCGAACACAGTCAGCAACTCAATGCCGATGTGTTATTACTCGGCATGCAGATTCCTCCCAATTATGGTGCTGCCTATACCCAGGCCTTCGCCAAGGTATTCCAACAGGTATCAGATAGTCACGACACCCGCCTGGTTCCGTTTTTATTGGCCGATATTGCCGGTGATAGCGAGCTGATGCAGTCCGATGGCATTCACCCAACGGCAGATGCACAACCTGCCATGGCGACCATTGTTGTCAATCAAATCCGAGATTGGCTAAACCGTCGGTAAAAAAGCTGAGCCTAATGTAACTGCGCCACACAACGCCGCTGGCAGGACTAAACTCCCTGAACGTGAATCCGTAAAAGGGACTTATGGACAGCCAGCTCCACACCAGTGCCTCTGCACCACAGCGTCGTTTGAACGTATCCTTAGTGCTCTCCACCCTAACTATTGCTGTGGTGTCGGTATTCTTATGCGTGCATTTCTGGTTTATCGCCCAGGCGCAGCTATTCGACGAAATGCAGCTTCATCTGACCCCTGTGCGTGCCAGTCTGCAGCAATTTCATCAGCAACAGCGCGAGCGGCTAGACAGCATTTCACCGCTATTAGCGCAACTAGAATCCGAACAGCTCAGTCAGGGTCTGGAACGTGCCACCTATCGCTCTGCTGCCACCTTTGAACATCTGGCAATCTATCGCAATAACGGCCAGCGACTGGCTTGGAGCAGTATTTCGGGAGAGCCTGGCCAGCCACCGAGTAACTTGCGCGTGCGTGATCGGCAATACCTTAAACAGCATCAGGCTACTGTTTTTGGAGGGAGTTACAGCATTAATGGCACCCCTCATATGACACTGTGTCGGCCCCAAGGCTGGCTAAGAAACAGCGGTTTTTTGTGTCTATTTTCATCTCGCGCTAGCTCTCTGGCCGACGCAGTGTCCAACTCTTTGGCCCACAACCTAGAGCTTGAACTCGTGCGGGCCGACGGCGTGCTGTTGTTCACTAGCCTAGAAGGGAAACAAAGCCAAGAGCGACTAGGCGAGACGGTATCCATCAGCTTAAAACAAGCCATAGATACCAGCCTACATGGCGAGGCATTAAAGCTGTCACCCAGCGATGGTCAAATCAATAGTGGCTATTATTATCTCATGCAATTTTTGCCATCAATGGATGTGGCGTTATTGCTAGAGACCCCACTACATCGCGCTAGCGCGCCTTTCCTTCGTTTTGTGACACCGTTTTTAGCCGGGGTGTTTATCATTGTTGCCATACTGGTTGGTCTTTATCGCCTGCAATTGAAATGGTTCAGCCAGCAACAGCAGTCTGATCAGCAACTACGACAGCAAAATTCGACTTTGCGCGAAGAGTCGGCGCTGCTGTCACGCACCTTACAAGGCTGCATTTATCGAGCGACCCTACCTGAGCTAACGTTAACCCATATTACCCACGATCAGCACTCCATCCTCGGGCGAGAGCTGCAGCAACGCTTAGAGCGTCACAATACGTTGTTAAGCCTGATTAATGAGCAAGATCAAGAGAGTTATTTGCACCAGATAGAGCAACATAAGAACTCGCAGCAGCCCTATGAAGCAGTGTACCGGCTGAATAGTTCTGAACAGGAACTGCGCTGGATACTGGACCGTGGCAATGTGCACATGCGGGAAGACAACCAGTATGAAGTGGAAGGTTTTTTGGTCGACATTACCGATCAAACACTGTCACAGCAGCATATCAACTATTTAGCGACTCGAGACCCTTTAACCGAACTGGGAAATAGATACTGGTTTAATGACGAATTAATTAGCTACACCCGTCACCAGGCGAATCGACAACGAATGATGGCCTTACTCTTTATTGATCTTGATCGCTTTAAAACCATTAATGATTCTTTAGGGCATCAATTTGGTGATCACTTATTAAAAGAAGTCGCGCAACGTCTGCGCCAGCAAGTGCCCGATCATTATCCTCTGGCACGCCTTGGTGGCGACGAATTTATGATTATGATGACAGATGGTCGCCACCGAACCGATATTGAACATATGGCTCGTCGGATCATTACGGCATTATCTGATACTTATCGGATCGAGCAGTTTAAGCTCAATACCAGCTGCTCTATTGGCATCAGTTTATTCCCTCAAGATTCAAACGATGCATTTGTGCTCATGCGCAATGCTGACACCGCCATGTATCAAGCAAAAAACCAAGGCGGCAATACCTTTCAGTTTTACACCGATGAAATGAATCAACGGGTAAATTCTCGTTTAACCTTGGAAAACGAGCTACGTCGAGCCATTCATGCGCAAGAGTTTGAACTCTATTATCAACCACAAGTTTGCACCCGCACCAATCGTCTACTCGGTGCAGAGGCGTTAATCCGCTGGCAACATCCCGACGCTGGCATGATATCACCCGCCGATTTTATTCCCGTTGCCGAAGACACCGGCCTTATTACGGAAATAGGTGATTGGGCTTTACGAGAAGCCTGCACCACATTTCAGCAGTGGAACTTATATCGCAGCACACCGCTGCCTGTATCAGTAAATGTATCAGTACGCCAGCTCAGCGATGACTTTATTACCCGAGTCAAAGAGATTATCGAACAGACAGGCATCGCTCCACAGCTACTCGAATTAGAGATCACCGAAAGTCTATTGATGGATAATGTTAAACAAAACATTGAATGGCTGGACCGAATACACGAGCTTGGTATCCACTTTGCGATGGACGATTTTGGTACGGGTTACTCATCACTTAGTTATTTAAAGCAGTTCCCAATCAGCAAGCTTAAAATTGATCGTGCCTTCATCATGGACATCACCTCTGATGCCGACGACGAAGCCATTGTAAGAGCCATATTAGCGATGTCACATACTCTGCGATTAAAAGTTGTTGCAGAGGGCGTAGAAACAGAAGAACAGCTCAATATGCTGCAACAAATGAACTGCGACAGTTATCAGGGATATTATTTTAGCAAACCCGTCGATAAAACCACTTTCGAGCAACGATTCTTAGAACCCATCCCACAACTCAACCAGTCTTAGGTCGTAGATATAAATATCACCCAGCAAGAACTAAAATATGTCATTATTTTTAAAAATATTGGCAGTCTATTGTTCAGCACCCGCCAATAATATCGATGCCGCTGCCAAACGTTTTTGCTCTGAATCTGAAAAATTCTTCTGACGATATTGCAGTAGCAAAGACTGCTTTTGCATGGAATCCAAGCCCTGTACCTGAAGTGAATTTCGGTAATGAATATATTGTTTCACGCGTTGTTGCCAAATAGCCTGCTGCTGCTCTACTTTCGCTAATCTGTCTGCCGCTTCATGGCCGTATTGCTGCTGGCGCCACTGATGTAGCTGATCGGCGCTATCACCTTGCTCTCTAAGCAACTGTTCTTGCTGCCGATGATGCTGAATCAAACGGGTTTTCTCACGCATTAAAACCAACTCTTGTGGCAGTTCAAGGTCGGCATCCCCACCATCTTTGGCCATCTGCAAACGTTGCAGCTGGTAGCGATCCAGTATTTCGTCCTGAGCAAAAAACGCCATCACGGTTTCTTCAGTAAAAAACTGGCGTCGAAGCCTCTGCTGCCACTCAAGACGTTGTGCCAGTCGCTCAAAACCAACGCTGTCGTCACTTAGCTTACGCTGCTCAATGCTATCAAACTGCGCTAAAGCGGAGCGATAATCCAGGTAGCGCTGTAATAATTGCGCAGCTTGATCACTACCAGGCTGTGGCAGCTGAGCAATTTGTTGCAGCATTGTATTACGAATATCGGCCAGCGATATCTCTCCAAGGGCCGCTAGGTGGAAATCGATCCAATATCGCAATTCGCGGTCCACGACCAGTTGCTGATTGTGATCAACACGCAACATGCCATCCACCTGGGCACCGCGAAAGGTATCTAACTGCAGAAATTGTTTTATCTGTTGCTGTGCCGGTGTGCTCTCTGCGCCACTTTGACTAACAGAAGCATCAGACAGCACAGTATTATTTATCGATTTTATTTCGATAGTACGCCAGTGATTTAGGATCCAGACAACCAGCATTAATGATGCTACGAACCAAAGCCCCTGGCGTACATTCATATTACAGCCCTGCCTGCTGTAGTCGGTTAGCGTGGGTACGGAATACGGTTAAGGGATCGGTTTCAGTTAAATCATGCAAACCGAGCGTCATGTTAACTTCATCCAAATGGTTCATGCGAAAATCATCCCGAATCACCATTCCCAAGCGACTAGAGCAACTCCCCACCATACCGTCATTTTTCTCTCCAGCAGCGAAGAATAAACGGGTAGTACCCGTTAATAAATCCAATGGGTCGAGAACATTTGTTAATGGTTTAGCGCCACTCCATGAGTAATACCGTACGCCATTATATTGGTAGCCCCCTTCACCGCAGTCGGTGGCCGGAATGCCGCCTGGGTGGCGCTGATTAAAGGCTGCCGTTTCATCAAAGGTCATGGATTGCATTGAAGCCAGGATATCCTGTGGATGTCCACCGCCAGAGAATAAATCGATAACCTTTGCCAGCGTATTGCCCAAAGTAGAAATCACACCAGCAAACACATCCGAGCCGTCACTCCAGTTATGCAGTGCTTCAGCCACCGGAGTACCCTTATTGACACCAGCAATCGTTGTCACAGAGGCCACCAAATCAGGTCGTACAGACGCCACATAGCGCGTAGTCGGTCCACCGTGACTGTGGCCAATAAGATTGACCTTTTCGGCACCAGTAATGGCAAGTATTTGCTCAATCTGGGGAATCAGTTGCTCACCACGAATTTCAGGCGAATTAGAGTTGGATACGCTGGTGACAAACACTTCTGCACCACCAGCACGCAAAGTTTCTGGCACCTTGTACCAGTAATCGACCCCCAGTAACGAATCAAATCCGTATAAACCGTGGGTCAGTACAATGGGATAACGAGTAGCGGTATAGCCACTGTCATCGGGGGAATTAGACATCGCTGTTGCCATAGGGCTCAACAGCATCGCAGTCAGCAGGCCAAACAGGGGTATCAATCGCATAAGCAGGGTCCTGAGCTTGTTATTATTGGATCCGTTTGCTTCTAGAAGCTCACCGACCTTATTAACAGCCCCCGCCACGACATAGGATGTTTCGAGACAATCACGACAAATCCTGTTGTCTTTTGCGACAAATGCGGATCAATTCACACTAAAGAACTAAGAAATCTCGGCCACTTCTCCACACAAACCAAGGCTTTAATCATCGAACAGACTGGCCTGTTGCCTATGCAACTGTTCGGCATCAGCCACTGTACGTTGCAGAATCTCACCGACCGTTGGCAAGTCATCAATCAGGCCTTGGGACTGGCCGATAAACTGCACACCGTAGTCCAAATCGCCCTGCTCTGTCGCCGCTTTAAGCTTGGGCACGCTGGCACCAAAATAAGCCAGTAGCTTCACCTTATCGACTCGCGCCAACAAGCCGAGCAGTACTTTCCAGATCGGTTGCTCAACCAGCTTTGCTGCCCGTGTTGCTTGCCAACAAGCCATAACAAAATTCATTGGCCGGCGAGTAGCCTTTCTAGATGCGGAGGTACGCATCACCCGAGCTGGAATGCCATCAAAATTCTTCGAATAGATAGTGTCTTGCTCATTGCGCTCGATGACGGCTTGCTTGGTAGTTTGATGCAGCGGACTTTCTTGGCTAGTGGCCAAACGGGACCCCATTGCCACGCCGTCAGCACCCAATGACAACGCCGCTAATAAGCCTCGCCCATCGGCAAAACCGCCGGTGGCGATAATGGGAATATCAACCTTGGCAGCAATAGCCGGCACTAATACCAGTGAAGTCACATCACCGCCATGGGCCGCAGCTTCATGACCTGTCACCATGAGCGCATCGGCTCCCATCGCTTGAGCGGACTGAGCATGTTTTTCGCTTACTACGGTGGCAATCACCTTGCCGCCATATTGATGTGCGCGTTTTACCAACCAGTCTCCTTTGCCCAAAGAGAAGTTGATAACAGGGACTTGCTCTTGCAAAGCCACTTCGGCGTTCTCTTTAGCTCCTGGCATTAGTAGAGTCACACCAATTCCAAAGGGCTTATCGGTTAAGGTACGAATACGCTGAATAGCCTGCCGGGTTTGCTCTGGTGTTAAAGGGCCACTGGCCAGAATGCCAAGACCACCGGCATTAGCAACCGCGGCTACCAGTTCAGGAGTAGAAATCCAGCTCATGCCGGGCAATACAATCGGGTGTTGTATGGAAAAGAGTTCAGTTATCCGGGTCCGCATCACACAGGCTCCTTACACAGTAAGGCAACTCTAGCGTTGGCAGTCGTTCAGTCTATGGCCGAAATGCCGTAAGCGCTTAACAGTGAATTAGCGGTCGGAAATAGAGAGAGGTGGTTAAACCAAGGGAGAGACTAGCGAGCTTGCTTTTTGACAAAGTTCTTGAACATTCGAGTGCGCTGTTCGCTAGACATACTGCGTAGCTGCTGCAGACTTTCGACTCTGTCGTTGTAGAGGTTAGGATCCTGCATTCGTTGAGACTGCAGTGACTGATAAAAATGATCTAACGCTTGGCGCTGTTCAGGTTTGGCGTTATTCCACTCGAGGGATAATCCGCCTCTTGGGTCCGGTGCTGCAGGGTCAAAGCCATCCACACCGGCACGCGGAGCATCGGCTAAAGCAGCACCGGATACAAACACAAGACTGATGATGGTTGGATAACGCACAGGCGACACCTGAATAAATTATTACTAACAATATAGTGTACAGATTCATTGCTGACTAGCGAACCCTTAAGCCGTAAACGCCAAGTAAAGTCCCACCCTAGCCTTAGAGAGCACAACGAGTTCAATGGCTGACCAGCAAGCGATCTCAGGCAGCTAACTGGCTAGCGTAGCGTCCAGCGGCAGTGTCAAACAAGCCTGCAGGCCGCCATCGGGATGATTTTGCAGCAGCAGCTCACCACCGTGATGTAGGGCTACACGGTGCGAAATGGCCAGACCTAGTCCAAAACCGCGATGCCCTTTAGTTAATGACTCTGCGCTGCGCTCTCGCGCATCTTCATTGCGAACAAAGGGACGCACCAAATCAGGTAGAATCGCTTCGGGCACGCCCGGACCTCTGTCTCTGACGCAGATCCGAACCCAGTCGGCCTCTTGCGCCAAGGTCACGGATACGGCAGTACCTGCATGGGTGTGCAATAACGCATTGCGAACTAGGTTTTCAATGGCCGCTCGCATCAGCGATGGATCGGCTATGATCGGCAATGGCTGACTCAATGGCTGCCAGTCCAGCTGCTCATCAGAGTGCTCAAAGCGGGCGTCCTCGACGATTTCGTCGACCAGCTCAACGGCATCTAGATGCTGCCAATGACGGCGATTTTGATCCACTTCAAGCCGCGCCATACCGAGCAAGTCACCAATTAGCTCATTTAGCCGCTGATTCTCCTGCTCAATACGATCGAGGGAGTCTTGCTGCTCCTCACAAGCATCTAACCTGGCCAGCTCTAACGCCACAGCAGAACGCGCCAACGGCGAGCGCAACTCATGGGAAACGTCTCGAATTAACTGTTTTTGATCATCCAACACGCGCTCCAGCCGGCTGGCCATGGCATCAAACTCTCGACTGAGCTGGCCAACTTCATCTCCTCGTCGCGTCAACGCTGCGGGCAAATCCAGGTGAAAATCGCCGCGACCAAAGGCTTGTACATACTGCTGTAAGTCGGTCAAAGGACGGGTGAGATACAAGGACAACAGCCATCCCAGTAAAGCAAACAACAACACGGCGGCAGCAAAGCCCCAAGCCAGATAAGCAGGAAAATTAAACACCGCCAATGGATGAATAAACTCAACCACTAAGAGATAAATACGGCCGTCATGGGAAACAATGGGCGCTTTCACCAATATCTCAGTACGCCCCAAGGGATTCACCAGGGCCTGATAGCTGTCGGGTGAATACGCATAATCCAGCACCGAAGTAGGCACCTGGGGCAACATGCTCAAACCGCGGTCATCAAAGATGTAAGCGTTAACACTGGGGTGACGCTCAAAAGTCAGCAGCCACTCCAACAATAAGGGCTCACCACCACGTTGCAAAATCAGTTCGGCCGCCGAAATATAGCCGCCGGTAGGCGCAATCAAGTTGATGGAGTCGTTAGACCAGTGACGGTAATAGGCTGCCAATACCAGGGTCACCAACGCCGCGACCACACTGGTCAGCAAGAATGCCAGATAAATTCGAACAAAAACGCCGCGCACAGATTATTGCTCAGGCTGGTACTGGTAGCCCACACCTCGTACTGTTTTGATACGTTGTTTGCCGTTGCGATTGGGGCCGAGCTTTTTGCGCAAATTGCTTAAATGCATATCTAAGCTGCGATCAAACAAGGTCAACGAGCGCTGCATGCTTTGCTCTGCCAGTCGGTTTTTTTCGACCACCTTGCCGATGTCCCGCGCCAAAACACTGAGGATATTAAACTCAGTTACGGTCAATTCTATTTCTTCACCATTGCGGGCAACCAGGTGCTGATCAAAGTCGATGGAGAGATCATCTACCTCGATACGTGAGCTGACCACATCGACTGGGCGATTACGGCGTAAAACAGAACGCAAACGGGCTGATACCTCACGCGGATTACAGGGTTTAGGCAAGTAATCATCGGCGCCGATTTCAAGCCCCTCGATACGATCCATTTCTTCGCCTTTGGCGGTCAGCATCAGTACTGGCAACTCACTGCGTTGACGAATACGACGTAAAATATCTAAACCATTACCACCGGGCAGCATGATATCCAGAACGACAGCCTGATATTTGCCAGATAAGCTCTCTTGCAGGCCTTCTTCTGCGGTGTGAACCACACTGACCTGAAACAGCTCTCGCTCCAGGTAGCGCTTCATCAACGCGCACAGTTCCTGATCATCATCTACTAATAAAACGTGCATAAATCCGTGTCCGGCGAGTATCCCGCCTGAAGTGTCCTAGAAAGATGGTCGGTAATGCAACCGCCTGACGTTATTTTTACGCTTGACCGTCACGTCGGTGATCAGCGACAAACCTAAGTGCATCCGTAACGCATTCGTTAACGCGCTCCTGAATATCTTTCAATTCATCCGGCGACATATAAAAAGCCATATCGACTTCATAACGAATATAACGTGGCGGTAAACGATTGAGCGCAACGCAGGCAACATCCGCCATGTAATCGGAGGTGATATTACTATCATTTCCGACGCGTTGCAGAATCTCATCCGCCACCAGCTGCTCGAAATAATTGCGAATATGATGGGTGATGCTCATGTCAGGCTCCAGTCACATGCCTTAGGCTGATTCCATCGGCGACCACATAGTAGAACCATAGCAGTTTGCCGTTTTCCTGCTTTACTAAAGCCAACCAATACCTCCCTAGCTCGTGATTGTATCGGAGAATACTTGCATGAAACTGGTCAGCGACATTATGACCCGCAGCCCGATCACCCTGCGGCCTGACGATACGTTACAGGATGCTGAGCGCATCATGGCAGAGCGGCAAATTCGCCATATTCCCGTGGTTGATGCCAATAATCGAGTATGTGGAGTGGTTAGTCAGCGGGAGTTTCTTAGCGAAGCCTTTCGTATTACCGATAAGTTTGGAGCCCACAATCTTGCGACCTATCTGGCCAAAACCCAGCTACAAGACTGCATGAGCCAGGAGTTCAATCAGGTACAGGCCAATACCTCACTGCGTGACGCCGGAGAAATACTACGCGCCAACAAAAAACGTGGCTGTGTGTTGGTCACAGACGCAGATCAGCAGTTGCATGGCATTGTTACTTCCCAAGACTTCTTGGCACTGGCGTTGGAGTTACTGCCCTAACTGCCGATGACAAACATGATGTGCATCAAGCTGCACAGTCTGCCCCTTTATTAAGCTGAATCTAACGGCACTCATTGCTTTATTTCTGATCCAGTTCAAGGGAACCGACATGAATACCGATACTCTCCGTCAGCAACTACAGCAAAGACGTACACAATTGTTCGCTCGTGCTGAAAAAACAGAACGTGACGCTAACCACCGCGATGAGCCCTTGTCATCGGATTTTGCGGAACAAGCCGTAGAGCGCGAAAACGACGAAGTGCTGTCGGCTATCAGCCATGAGTCTCGCTTGGAAATTGCCCATATCGATCATGCTTTAGAGCGCATAGAACAGGGACAATACGGCATCTGTGAAGAGTGTGGTGAAGGCATCGACAGTGCCAGGCTAGAAGCCGTGCCTTATACCGAATTGTGCATTCAGTGCGCCAACCTTGCTGAAAAGCCTTAACACCCGTTATTCCCTATGCGCTGCAGTGTGCCCAGCGTTTGCTGCAGTGCTAGCGCTTAGAGTTTAATAAGCGATCCAGCTTTTGCTCCAACCTTTCCAGTCGCTGCTCTATGTCCTGCAGTTGCTGGTTTTGATCCTGCTCCTCTGCTCTCTCTTCGGCGCGCCAGTCTTCCTCTTCCTGCTGCATAAAAAACGCCGAAAAGCTGGCCGTTAACATAGCAAATAAACCGATTCCCATCAGAATCAATACTGAGCCAAACAACCGGCCTGCTGTGCTGCCTGGCACTATGTCGCCATAACCGACCGTAGTCACCGTCACCCAGGCCCACCAAATACCGTCCAGTGGGGTTTGCACATTGGGGTCGATCACTGCCATCAAGGTGCCGGCCAACACAATAATGATAAAGCTCACCATCAGTGTCGGCCCCAAATGGTTACGCCCCATGATCTTCTGGAAAGAGCCAGACATGTTCATCAACATGGTAAACATGGCCAGCAACCGCAGTACTCGCAGTCCGCCAGCATGGGGATAGGCCTGCCAGAGCAAGGGTAATCCGGCCACTATGATGACCAAATTGCTCCAATTGTTGCGCAGATAACGACCTTTATTATCAACGGCCCAGGTCAGAATCAGGGTTTCTGTGAGAAAGAATCCCCACAATAGCCAGTCGGTAAACTGACTGTAGGGCAGCGGCTGTTCAGCTCGGGCTTCTAGATACCACTCAAACACAATCCAAAAAGCGATCAAGATCATTGGCCATTCGACCATGCGACCTAAACGACGAGCGCGAGGATTTTCGCTGGCATCGACGCCAGATAGTCCCACAACCTTGGATAAATGAATATTCATGCTAGCAGGCAAGCCCAACGATCAAGATTGAATGTGACGCTCACAGGCTTTGCTGTGTCCAAGCCAGAGAACCAAGGATATAGGCCGCATAGCGGTTATTGATACACATTGGGATCGACTTCAATGCGATGAACCTCTCCTTGCCACTGCTCAAATCCTCCCACCAGCATGCGCACCTGATCAAAGCCCATTTGCTTGAGTGTGTGGGCCGCCAGAGTGCTGCGTCCTCCATTTTTACAATACAGCAAAATAGACGCCGACAGGTCGGTTAGAGCAGGATGCTGCCCTACCATAAACTCCAACAGACCACGCGGTATATTCACTGCACCGGGCAAGTGCCCCATATCGAATTCGGCCGGCTCTCGCACATCCAATACCAGCGCTTGAGCGAGCCATTGCTGAGCATCATCGGGATCAATCGGGTTAACCGATGCTTTTGCTGCCGCCAACAAATCATCTTTTGTCACTGGCATATCACTCTCCTCATGGGTCTAGAAAGAAACACAGTAATCAAACCCTGGCTGCTAAACAACATAGGATGAATGCCTGCTAACTGCAGCATTTGGTCTGACTCGAGCTATCCGACGGCTAACGTTAAGTCGAGTCAATATTGGCTAGGGTCTATCCTGCCTTTCACCCAACCAAGGCGCATCGCTTTCTATACTCAAACAAGACACTGGCCATTGGTGGCCATCCTGATTGAGGTTTAGCATGGCAGCAGAACTCCGGCATCATCCACGCTTTTCCAGCCAGTTTGCCGCTTTTTTACAGGCAGCGGATGGCAATACTTACGAGTGCAAGGTGGTCGATTACTCTCACTCAGGCATGAAACTCGAGTGGCCTTATGATGTACACCCAGACAACGGCAGCTTGCATACTCTAGTGTTGCAACTCGGCCACGACACCCAGCGCATTGAAGTGGAGTGGGTATTCCAGCGCGGTAACGATGTCGGCCTCAAGGTTCACAACCCTGACGATCGCTTGTTTTTACAACTGCAAGAATCGAATCAACAACACCGTGCCAGTGGCGGCCTTAGTCAGGAACAGCGGCAGCAGTTTCGTCAGCGCTTTGCCCGTGATGCCACCGAATTTAGTGATCGATTGTTTAAACGTTGGCTGCCAGGCTTCTTAGAGGCCCTTTTTGAACAAGCCAACATGGCCCGCTCCACCGCTGAGCAACAAGACTGGCTCAGACTCGAAAAGCACACCAAGCAACAGGCAGGCTATTCGTGCCAGCGCTTTAAAGACAGGTTGCAACAGCAACTGCGCTGCTGGCTCGATGGCAAACCCAGGCAGACACGTGGCGGTGCCAATGACCAGCAACAAGAGTGGCAATTGTCTTTGGTGCAGCAAACCGAATTCGAAGACTGGCTGCTGGCCAAGGTGACCGCTTCACACTTGCAATCTCGCCTGAGCAATCAAAGTTTTGAAATTCGCCAGCTGCTTGACACCTTGTCGACCGCCGAGAGCATTGATGATTGCTTTAACCCGATCGGCGCTAACTGCCTGACTGAGGCCTTTACCGAGAGCATCGAACCGCTGCAACTGCCCGCTAAGGCTCGCACTATAGCGTTTGAATTATTCGAGCAAGATGCCGCCCAGTTAATGCAGTCCACCTTTGAAGCGCTGTGCAAAGACATACATATTCCGATGACCTTTCGCTACCGTAAGCCAAGGCCGGTCGAGGTGGCGGTAGCCGAGTCCGAGCGCCGTTCACTACCAGAGCAAACAACGGCTGATACCCCCGCTGTTCAAGTACCACCACCTGTCGCAGGGGCTTCGCATTTACACGATTTTCAACACCATCAGCAGGAAGCCAAACAAGCCTTTGCCAATATTCAATCACTGTTGCAGCTGCGCCAACAGCGCCATTTCAGTAGCGATCGAATGGAATCACGCCCCGCCGCCAACAACGAGGTGGTTCAAGCGGCAGTGCAGCAAGTTGCGCAACATGCCGAGTTAGGCAGCGGCGACGTGTTAGCTCAAGTAGAACAACAGCTGGCAGCCCAACAAACCGCCTTGCCGGCAGATTCCCGTGATGCCATTGATGCGCTGCAGAATGTCACCCAGCATCTGATGCACTCCAGCCAGATCGCCGATTTTGTTAAACCTCATATCGAATCTCTCAGCTGGCCAGTGCTGCAGCTGATGCTACAAGATGCCAGCTTGCTGTTTAATCCGCAGCATCCCAGCCGCCAGGTTCTCAACCAATTGGCCCGTTTGGGTCAGCTGACTACCAGTGGACAGCAACAATTGGGGCAACGTATTGAGGCCTTGGTACAGCAACTGAACGAGCAAGAGCAGCAAGACGAAAATGCCTTCGAAACCTTACTCGGACAACTCGAATCATTGGTTGATCAAGCCGAGCGCAAAGCCCGCCTCAATACTCAACGCGTTGCTCAAGCCGCTGAAGGCGAGCACAAGCTGCAGCAAGCCAGACGACAAATAGAACAGATGCTGGGTAAGGACACAGCTGGTCGCACCTTGCCGCAGTGTGTAGTTGAGTGGCTGCAGCAAGGCTGGCAGCCGCTATTGAGTCTACTGCTATTGCGTGAAGGCAAAGACAGCAAACGATTCTCTGGGGCCGTGAAGTTATACCGCCAGGTACTGCTGTTATTCAGCCCACAAAACGCTGGTCGCGAAGAGTTGCTAGAGCGGTTTCGTCCGATGATGGAACTGGCTCAATACGAGCTCGACCAACTCAACGGCGCCCAACCTCATCACCAGCAATGGCACGATGAAATCCTGCAAGCGGCGCAAGAACATTTAGCCCAAGGCGAAGTACGACAAACCGTCGACCTTCCCGACTTTGCCGTGGCAGAAGATGAACCGGCTCCCGATGGCCATGGCTTGCGCAAAGCAGAAAATCTGCAAGTGGGCGATTGGCTGCTATTGACTGAATCGGACCAAGCAGTGTCCATTGCTTGGGTCGCGACCGATGCCTCCAAGTTTGCTTGCGTTAATCACAGCGGTATGAAAGTGATCGACTTCACCCTGGCGGAACTGGCCCGAGCATTCGATGATGGCGCCGTTAAACGTCTCTATGAGCAACAAGAAAGCGCCGTAGATCAAAGTATCGACAAACTGGTAGAGCAGATTTACCACGATCTCTCCGACCAAGCGAATCAGGATGAGCTCACCGGGTTAAGTAATCGTACCCACTTCTTACGCGAACTCGACGGCCGCTTCGATCAAGCAGTACGTACCTCTCAGCCAATGCTACTGGCGCTGGTGGATATTGATCAATTTCGCCAGATCAACCGTCAGTACGGCCTAGCAGCCGCAGATGCCGGCTTACAATCCATTGCCACTGTAATGGAAGATCGCTTCCACGATGCCTTAATTGCCCGCAGCGGCAGTAATGAGTTTGCCTTGTTATTACCCCTTGCCGATGCCGACAATCCAGAACAACTTCTGCAGTCACTGCATCAGATAGTGCAAAGTATGGTGATCGACAGCCAAGGGCAACAATTTTCCGTGAAGGTCAGCATTGGTGCGACTTTGTTAACTGAACAAGAAGATGCATCGGTATTGCTGGAGCAGGCGCAAAACGCCTGCAGCACAGCCAAGGATAAAGGCGGTGCCAGTATTGCTTGGTTCAAAGCCGACGAGAATACACCAAGCCTGGACACATTAGGTCTTTGGTATCAAAAGTTAAGCCAGGCCTTGGCTCAGCAGAGCATCGCTTGTATCGCGGTGCCGGTCGAGGCACTGCATTCAGGCCCTGAGCGTCAAACACATCGATATATGCTGCAAGCCTCTCCGCTACTACAAGGTAAAGCTGAGCCTCTTCCTGCTGACGTGATGCGCAGTGATGCGGCTCACAGGCGGCCATTGGCGATCGAGCACTGGTTGTTGCAGCAAGCCCTGACTTGGTTAACGCAGAGCCACGAGGAAGTTCAGCGCCTCTTTCTGCCGTGCAGTAGCGAATTATTGTTAAGCGATCGGGTGCTGTCCCAGCTGCAGCAAGCCAATGAACAACAACTGCCAGTGCAGAAACTGTGTTTTGAACTCACCGCCACCGATCAGCTCAGTGACATCGATGAAGCAGTGGAGCGTATGCATCAATTGCGCAAACTCGGTTACAGCTTCGCACTGGGCGACTTTGGCACCGGACAGGCCGCTTTTGTCTCACTCAAACATCTGCCTGTCGACTATGTGCGCATAGACCATCGTTTTATTGACCAACTCAGCTCCAGCTCAGCCGACTACGCGCTGGTTAAATCGATGCAGGACATTGCGCGCTTTATGGCCAAAAAAACTATCGCCGAGCACAGCAGTAACAACACCAGCCGCGACATCCTCGCCAGTCTCGGCGTTGACTATGCGTTGGCTGCCGTTGAACAGAGTGTCTTGCTCAGGGTGTGAGCTAGGCACGCTGAGGTAATGAAACGGCAAACTCAAACAGTGTACAATCCGCGCTCTTCGAGATTGAGCGACCACTATGAAAGCATTAATCAGTCTGCTCGCGGCAGGTCTTTTATCAGCCTGCTCGGTCAGTCACCTACCCGAGAACCTTTCTCGTTCGATGATGAATCAGGACAGCCCGGAGGTGGTCGCTGCCGGAGCACCAGCATATCTGCTGTTGCTCGACGCCCTGATTCTGACTTATCCCGACGATGAGTCTTATTTGCTCGCCGGAGCACGACTCTACGGTGCCTATGCCGGCGTATTCTCCAGCAACCCGGAGCAATCTAAGGTATTGGCAGATAAGGCCATGAACTATGCACGGCGGGCACTGTGTGAATATGACAGTAGCGCATGTGAACTAGTGGACGGACCGCTACAACCATTACAACAAGCGCTACAGCACGACTACGACCAAGACGACATTGATGTCTGGTACGCCTTTGCCGCCGCCTGGGCGGGTTGGATTCAGGCCAACAGCGATGACTGGAATGCCATCGCTCAACTCAGCAAGGTTAAGACCTTAATGCAATGGGTCGAAAGCCATGATCCCGCCTACGATAACGCCACCGTGCAAGTTTATCTCGGCGTATTGGAGACACAGCTACCGCCAAGTTTAGGTGGCAAGCCCGATGTGGGGCGTCAGCACTTTGAGCAGGCTCTGAGCCTGACCAACCAACAGCACCTAATGGCGAAAGTGCTGTATGCGAAACAATATGCTCGCCTGATGTTCGAACAGGAACTGCATGACCGGTTGTTGCAGGAAGTTATAGCCGCAGATCCGAAAGCCGAAGGATTGACCCTGATTAACCGACTGGCCCAACGGCAAGCGCAGCAATTGCTTGCTAGCTCGGCCGACTACTTTGAGTGAACACCATGATCCGACTGATTGCATTGCTGTCTGCCCTGTTTCTGCTGCCACTGGCCAGTCATGCGACAACATTAAAAATTGCCACCCTGGCGCCCCAGGGCACCAGCTGGATGAAGCAAATGCGCTCCGCTGCCGAACAGATTCAGCAGCAAACCGATGGTCGCATTAAAATCAAATACTTCCCCGGCGGGGTGCAAGGCAGCGACAAGAGTGTGCTGCGTAAAATCCGTATCCGCCAACTGCAAGGCGGTGCAATCTCGGCCGGCGCTCTGGCACATATCGCCAAAGAGACCCAGTTGTACAGCCTGCCTTTTACCTTTCGCAACCTAGATGAAGTGCGAGCGGTACGAGATACCTTTGATCCTATTATCAAGCAAGCATTAGCCGACAAAGGTTTTGTGTTGCTGGGCATTTCAGAGGGTGGCTTCGCCTACCTGATGTCGAACCAAGCGCTGCATACGTCTGAGGACGTTCGCGACCAGAAAGTATGGGTTCCTGAAGGCGACGTTATCAGCAAAACCACCTTTGAAAACGGCCAAGTCCAACCCATTGCCTTGCCAGTGTCTGATGTTTATACCAGCCTGCAAACCGGTTTGATCGATACCATTGCAGCCAATATGACGTCTGCTATCGCCTTGCAGTGGCACACCAAGTTAACCCATACCACGGATATTCCGCTGACGTTTTTGATGGGCACCCTGGTGATTGACGCCAAGGTCTATAACAAAATTGCTGCCGACGACCAGCGCATTATTGAGCGCGTGATGACGGCTACCTTTGCCGCCATGGACAAAGAAAACGAGCAAAACGAAGCCAAAGCACGTCAGGCGCTGGCGCAAAATGGCATGCAGTTCGTCACCTTATCCGATGCCGATAAGCAAGCCTGGAGCGAGTTAGCCAAACGCTCGATTAACGAGTTAGCAGACGACAATGTTTACCCCGTAGATCACTATCAGCAATTACAGCAAATGCTGCAGGATTATCGTCAGCGCACGGCTGCCAGCCTCTGATGAAAGCATTACTGCACAGGCTGCATCAATTTGAAGACGCCATGCTGGTGTTGCTGCTACTCACCATGGTGGTGCTGGCGGGCGTCGATATCATTGCCCGCACCGTGTTCGGTGGCGGCATTGGCTGGGTACCGCCGCTGTTACGCGTCATGGTGCTGTGGTTAGGACTGCTAGGCGCACTGCTAGCAACCCGCAGCCGCGAACATATCGCCATCGACCTGATTAATCGCCTCGGTGGCGAAGGCCTAAAACGTGTGTGTGCCGCTTTTACCTCGCTATTTGCCGCCGCTGTGTGTGCCATCGTTGCCTGGCATAGCCAGGCATTTGTGCAGCTGGCCTACGAATATGGTGATCAAGCCTTCTCGCAACTGCCTGCTTGGCCAATGCAACTCATCATACCTATCTGTTTTGCCTTAATGGCGCTGCGCTTTGCTGTGCAAGCCGGACAATTCGTTCTCGGGCACCCACTGGACGACGCATGAGTATTCTGGTTCCTGTATTTTTGTTGCTGCTGGCATTAGCTGGCGCCCCGCTATTTGCCGTGATTGCCGCCAGTGCGCTGTGGGGCTTTTATCAAACCGAAGTCGACCTAATGATCATGGCGGTAGAGATTTACCGCGTTGCCGAGATGCCGGTGCTAATCGCCATTCCACTATTTACCTTGGCAGGCTACCTGCTTGGTGAGAGCAAAGCGCCGCAGCGTTTAGTACGTATTACCGACGCCTTATTAGGCTGGCTGCCAGGTGGATTGGCTATTGTCGCTCTGGCAGTCTGTGCTCTATTTACCGCCTTTACTGGTGCATCAGGAGTTACGATTGTCGCCCTTGGTGCGTTGTTGGTACCTGCACTGCAAAAAGCTGGCTATCCACGCCAGTTTAATCTCGGACTAGTAACCTCATCGGGTAGTTTAGGATTATTGTTTGCACCGTCTTTACCGCTGATATTGTATGGTGTGGTAGCCCAGCAAATGTCGATCGGCACGCCCGTCAGCATCGATGATTTATTTCTCGCCGGATTATTGCCTGGCGGCTTAATGCTGTTGGCCTTAAGCCTTTATAGCGGCTGGCAATCCAGGCATTTACCGGCCAGCGATGCACCCTTCGATGGCCACGAAGCCTGGGCAGCAATTAAAGACTGCAGTTGGGAAATTCCGCTGCCTTTTATCGTTCTCGGCGGTATTTATGGTGGATTTTTTGCGGTATCTGAAGCAGCGGCCATTACTGCGTTATACGTGCTGATTGTGACGGTATTCATTCGTCGTGAAATCAGCTTTAAGCAGCTACCTGTGGTCATGCGCGACTCGATGAAACTCGTAGGCGCTATATTATTGATTTTGGCGGTGTCGTTAGCGTCGACCAATTACATGATTGATGCCGGCATTCCGCAACAAGTATTTGCCTTTATTCAACAGCACATCAGCGATCCAATTACCTTCTTGCTACTGCTGACGGTGTTTTTGCTACTACTGGGCATGATGCTGGATATCTTTTCGGCCATTGTCATTATGATTCCCATCATTTTGCCGATCGCCATGGAATACGGTATTCACCCTGTGCATTTAGGCATTCTATTCTTAGCCAATATGCAACTCGGCTACTTTACTCCGCCAGTGGGCATGAATTTATTTATTGCTAGCTTCCGCTTTAATGAGCCGGTGATGACGCTGTATCGCGCCACACTGCCTTTTTTCTTCATTCTGCTAGCAACAGTCCTGGTCATTACCTTCTGGCCAACACTGAGCTTAGTTTGGCTGTAGAACTTTAACGGCACTGCGTTGCACTTCTTGACGAGCCTTTGCCCTGATTGACGTCGACAGCACTTATAGTAGTGCCTATGGAGATTGCGTCTGACAGCGGACGGCAAGCCCATGTTCATGATCGTTTTTTTGCTCAAGGATGAGCCATTTTCTCTTCTGATAGACCCGTTTATGTCCCTTAATAAAGGGACTTTTTTTCGCCCAGAAGAAGCAAACTGTAGCGGAAAGACTTACCAGCCAATACCGATATCCAAGACTTCAGAACGGCTTTAGGACAGGAAGCACTGGCTGAATATTACTCGACATTCACTTTCTTACAGGCATAAAAAAACCGCTGACAAGCAGCGGTTCTTTTGGGTTGCAGTCGATATTACTCTTCTGCAGCGCCGTCAGTCTCTACGACATCAGCTTCTTCAACCGCCACAGGACGGTCAACCAGCTCGACGTAGGCCATCGGAGCGTTATCACCGGCACGGAAGCCACACTTCAGGATACGGATGTAACCACCCGGACGCTCCTGATAGCGAGGACCCAAATCGGTGAACAATTTACCAACTGCTGCTTTACTGCGAGTACGAGCAAACGCCAAACGACGGTTCGCAACTGAATCCTCTTTAGCCAGAGTGATCAGTGGCTCAGCGACGCGACGCAACTCTTTTGCTTTTGGCAGAGTCGTCTTAATGATTTCATGCTCGAACAGGCTCACGGCCATGTTTTTAAACATGGCTTGACGGTGAGCGCTGGTACGATTGAAGTGGCGACCACTTTTACGATGACGCATGGTTTAATTCCTTACTAACTGAACGCTGCTTACGCCAGCACTTTGTCGTCGTTACGCAGACTGGCTGGTGGCCAGTTCTCTAAGTGCATACCCAACGACAAGCCACGGGAAGCAAGAACGTCTTTAATTTCAGTCAGAGACTTCTTACCCAGATTAGGTGTCTTCAACAGTTCAACTTCGGTGCGCTGAATCAGGTCACCGATATAGTAGATGTTTTCTGCTTTCAAACAGTTAGCCGAACGTACGGTCAATTCGAGATCGTCAACCGGACGCAGCAGAATCGGATCAATTTCCTCTTCTTCACGCGCCTGCTCAACAACTTCTTCATTTTCCAAGTTCACGAATACGGCTAACTGCTGCTGCAAGATGGTTGCAGACCGACGAATAGCTTCTTCCGGATCCAGAGTACCGTTGGTTTCCAGATCGATAACCAGCTTGTCCAGGTCAGTACGCTGTTCTACCCGCGCAGAATCTACGCTGTAAGACACACGCTTGACCGGGCTGTAAGTGGCATCCAATTGGAGTTTGCCAATGGCTTTGGTCTCTTCATCGTTTTGATTACGAGCTTCAACAGTTTCGTAACCGCGACCAGAAGCGATTTTCAAAGTCATTTTCAGATCGGTGCCTTCACTCAGGTGAGCGATGACGTGATCTGGGTTGGCAATATCAACACCATGATCCAGTTGAATATCGGCAGCTGTGACCGCGCCAGGACCCACCTTATGCAGGCTCAGGGTCGCCTCGTCGCGTTCATGCAACTTGACTGCCACACCTTTCAGGTTCAGCAGGATCTCAATTACGTCTTCCTGCACGCCTTCAATGGTGCTGTACTCGTGCAAAACGCCGTCAATTTCGCATTCAACGATCGCTGCGCCCGGCATGGACGACAGCAAGATTCGACGCAATGCACTGCCCAATGTGTGACCGAAACCACGCTCCAGTGGCTCCAGAGTCACTTTGGCGTGGGTAGTGCTTACTTCATCTACCTGGATGTGACGAGGTGTCAGAAATTCATTCACTGCACGCTGCATAGCTGCCCCTTAAATTCCTCTATTACTTAGAGTAAAGTTCGACGATCAGGTTTTCGTTGATCTCAGCAGGGAGATCAGCGCGCTCAGGAACGGCTTTAAACGTTCCTTCCATCTTGCTGGCGTTCACGTCAACCCAGCCACAATCAGGACGCTGACCAGCCAATTCCAGGGCGGTCTTAATACGATCTTGTGACTTAGACTTTTCGCGAATAGCAACCACATCACCGCTCTTAACGTTGTAAGAAGGAACATTTACCGTCTTACCGTTTACGATGATGGCTTTGTGAGACACCAGCTGACGTGCTTCAGCACGCGTTGAGCCGAAGCCCATGCGGTACACCACATTATCCAGACGAGACTCCAGCAATTGCAGCAGTACTTCACCGGTCGCACCTTTACGACGCGCCGCTTCTTTATAGTAGCCACGGAACTGCTTTTCCAGAATGCCGTACAAACGACGAACCTTCTGCTTTTCACGCAGCTGCAGACCGTAGTCTGACAAACGGCCACGGCCTGCACCGTGAACGCCTGGCTTAGTTTCTGCTTTACACTTGGAATCCAGTGCACGAATGCCGCTCTTCAGGAACAGGTCGGTTCCTTCACGACGAGACAGCTTACATTTTGGACCAATATAACGTGCCATTAATCTGCCTCCTTATACGCGACGTTTCTTAGGTGGACGACAGCCGTTATGTGGGATCGGCGTGACATCGGTGATGTTGCTGATCTTATAACCACAGGCGTTCAGGGCACGAACGGCAGATTCACGGCCAGGACCAGGACCTTTAACTTCAACGTCCAGGTTTTTCAGACCGTACTCTTTCGCTGCCTCACCGGCGCGTTCTGCAGCTACCTGAGCTGCAAAAGGAGTGCTCTTACGAGAACCACGGAAACCAGAGCCACCGGCAGTTGCCCAAGACAATGCATTGCCTTGGCGGTCGGTGATGGTCACGATGGTGTTGTTAAAAGAGGCGTGGATGTGAGCAATCCCATCAACGACCTGCTTTTTAACCTTCTTTTTGGTTGATCTTTGTGGCTTAGCCATTTGATAAATCCTGCTTTTAATATCAACACTGCAACAAGTCGAATGCAGCTACACTAAAAGTCCGACCGCAAAACTTACTTGCGGATCGGCTTACGCGGACCCTTACGGGTACGTGCATTTGTTTTAGTACGCTGACCGCGAAGAGGCAGGCTACGACGGTGACGAATACCACGGAAGCAGCCCATGTCCATCAAACGCTTGATGTTCATTTGCACTTCGCGGCGTAAGTCACCTTCAACAGTGAACTTGCCTACTTCATTACGGATCTGATCCAACTGCTCTTCGCTCAACTCACCGATTTTGGTGTCTTCAGCGATGCTAGTAGCAGCACAGATCTCTTTCGCAGTTGTCTTACCAATGCCATAGACATAAGTAAGAGAAATGACTGCATGCTTGTTGTCAGGAATGTTGACACCGGCAATACGGGCCATGTCTAACTCCGTTACACTTTACTTGATGAAAGGGCGCAAGATACTAATGGCGGCTTGATCAAAAATCAAGCCGCCATTTGCACTACACCCGACCTTGTCAGGAAATTAACCCTGACGTTGCTTGTGCTTAGGATCTGTACAGATCACTCGCACACTGCCGTTACGACGAATAACTTTGCAGTTACGGCAGATTTTTTTAACAGATGCACGTACTTTCATGACGTTCTCCTAAATCTGGCTCAGCGAGCTGAGCCAAAATTCTTCAGGTTCGACTTCTTCATCAGTGAGTCATACTGATGGGACATCAGATGAGACTGAACCTGGGACATAAAGTCCATTACCACCACCACTACGATCAACAGTGACGTACCGCCGAAGTAGAAAGGTACGTCCGCTGCCACAATCAGGAATTGAGGCATCAAGCAGACAGCAGCAATATAAATCGAACCAAACAGGGTCAGACGACCGAGCACACCATCGATGTACTTAGCGGTCTGGATACCCGGACGAATTCCCGGAATGAAGGCGCCAGACTTTTTCAGGTTGTCGGCTACATCACGCGGGTTGAACATCAACGCCGTGTAGAAGTAGCAGAAGAAGATAATGCCAGCAGCGAACAACACAATGTACAGAGGTGAGCTGGGCGACAGCGCCATGCTGATTTGCTCCAACCACTCCATACCTTCACCTTTACCGAACCACTGTCCCAACGACGCTGGGAACAACAGCAAGGAAGAGGCAAAGATAGCCGGGATAACCCCTGCCATATTCAGTTTCAATGGCAAGTGACTGCTTTGCGCGGCCATCATCTGACGGCCCTGTTGGCGCTTGGCATAGTTAATGGTGATGCGACGCTGACCGCGCTCAACAAACACCACAAAACCAATCACCAGCACTGCCAACGCAGCAATCACCAGCAACAACAGAATATGCAGGTCACCCTGACGTGCAGACTCAAACGCCTGACCGATTGCCCCTGGCAAACCTGCAACAATACCGGCAAAAATCAGAATGGAAATACCATTACCGATACCGCGTTCTGTCACTTGTTCACCCAGCCACATCATAAACACGGCACCGGCCACAAAGGACGGTATCGCAGCGATGTAGAAATCGATGCCAGAAGAGAAGGTAACACCCTGCCCTGCCAAGCCAGCGGATACACCGAAGGCTTGAATTGTCGCCAGCAGTACCGTGCCGTAGCGCGTGTACTGGGTAATCTTGCGACGGCCAGATTCACCCTCTTTTTTGAGCTGTTCAAGCTGTGGACTCACCGCCGTCAGCAATTGCATGATAATCGACGCCGAGATGAACGGCATGATACCCAAAGCCAGGATACTCATGCGCTCCAGTGCACCACCGGAGAACATGTTGAACATTTCCAGGATAGTACCCTGATTCTGCTCGAACAGCCGCGCCAGTGCGTCTGGGTTAATGCCGGGTACCGGAATGTGAGTACCGATTCGATATACAACAATCGCCAGGAATACAAAGCGAATACGAGCCCAGAGTTCTCCGAGCCCGGATTGCATTCCTTGCGGTAGTGAGCCTTGCCTAGCCATTAGTCTTCGACCTTTCCACCCGCTGCTTCAATGGCAGCTTTAGCGCCTTTAGTGACCTTAAGACCTTTTACGGTCACGGCCTTGTTGATTTCGCCGGACAGGATCACACGACCTTCGATGATTTTTTCACCGATGATGTCAGCTGCCTTAAGAGCAGCCAGATCCACCACGTCACCTTCAACTTTCACCAGCTCGTTCAGGCGGATTTCGGCCACCAGAGGTGCTTTGCGAGAGTTAAAGCCAAACTTAGGCAGACGACGGTGAATTGGCATCTGACCGCCTTCAAAACCTGGTGCTACTTTACCACCAGAGCGAGACTTTTGACCTTTGTGACCACGGCCACCAGTCTTACCCAGACCAGAACCGATACCACGGCCGACGCGCTTGGCAGCAGGTTTAGAACCAGGAGCTGGGCTCAATTCGTTGAGACGCATATTACTCCCCTTCAACCTTAACCATGTATTGAACTTGGTTGATCATGCCGCGAACAGAAGGCGTATCTTCCAATTCAACAGTGTGACCAATACGACGAAGACCCAAACCTTTCATGGTTTCACGGTGCTTTGGCAATCTGCCAATGGTGCTACGAGTTTGGGTGACTTTTACGGTTTTCTTAGCCATAACGGATTACCCCAGAATCTCTTCGACCGTCTTGCCACGCTTAGCTGCAACCTGATCAGGAGACTGCATCTGCGCCAGACCTTTAACAGTCGCGCGGACAACGTTCACTGGGTTGGTAGAGCCATAGCACTTAGCCAAAACGTTTTTAACACCCACCATCTCCAATACGGCACGCATCGCACCACCGGCAATAATACCGGTACCTTCAGATGCTGGCTGCATGTAGATTTGAGCGCCTGAATGGCGAGCCTTTACAGCGTACTGTAAGGTGCTGCCGTCCAGCTGTACATTAATCATGTTGCGCTTAGCTTGTTCCATCGCTTTTTGGATAGCAGTTGGAACCTCACGGCTCTTACCACGACCAAAACCGACACGGCCAGCGCCATCGCCGACTACAGTCAAAGCGGTAAAGGCGAAAATACGACCACCTTTTACTACTTTGGCAACTCGGTTCACTTGAACCAGTTTTTCCTGCAGTTCGCTTTCGTTACGTTCTACACGTTCATTATTTGCCATGATCTTTACCCTTAGAATTCCAGGCCGCTTTCACGAGCCGCGTCAGCCAGGGCTTTAACACGACCATGGTATTTAAAACCAGAACGGTCGAACGCTACTTTGGTGATACCAGCGGCTTTCGCACGCTCAGCAATCAACTGACCCACTTTGGTCGCAGCACTGACGTTACCAGTAACTTCACTGCGCAGATCGGCTTCAACAGTAGAAGCAGTCGCCAAGACACTAGCGCCATTGGCAGAGATGATCTGAGCATAGATGTGTCTGGGCGTACGATGAACGCACAGACGAACCACACCCTTGTCACGGATCACTGTCCGTGTTTTTTGGGCACGGCGCAAACGAGCTTTTTTCTTCTCATTCATGGCCTAGACCTTACTTTTTCTTGGCTTCTTTACGACGCACATTCTCATCAGCATAACGTACACCCTTACCTTTATAAGGCTCTGGTGGACGATAGCCACGGATTTCGGCTGCTACCTGGCCAACACGCTGCTTATCGATACCTTTGATAACGATTTCAGTCTGGCTTGGCGTTTCAGCAGTCACGCCCTCAGGCAGTTCGTAATCCACTGGATGAGAGAAGCCTAATGACAGATTCAGGGTATTACCGGATGCTTTTGCACGGTAACCAACACCTTGCAGTATCAGTTTTTTCTCAAAGCCTTCCGACACGCCTTTTACCATGTTGTTAACCAGTGCACGGAAAGTGCCGGCCAACGCCACAGACTGCTTGTCTTGTTTCTTTGGAGCAAACTTCAGCACGTTCTCTTCCTGGCTGATCGCCACGGCAGAATGAACGTCCAGGTCCAGTTGACCCTGCTTACCTTTAACACTGATCTTGTCTTCTGCCAGCTGAACTTCAACGCCAGCAGGAATAGTGACAGGAGCTTTTGCTACGCGAGACATCGTTACTACTCCTTAGAATACGGTCGCGATGACTTCGCCGCCTACGCCCGCAGCGCGAGCAGCACGGTCAGTCATTACGCCTTTAGAAGTGGAAACGATCGCCACACCCAGACCCGCTTCTACTTTAGGCAGCTCGGTAGTACCGCGGTACTGGCGCAGGCCAGGACGGCTAACACGCTCAATGCGCTCGATTACCGGCTTACCTTCGTAGTATTTCAGGTCGATGGTCAGCGTAGATTTAACAGCTTCATCTACAGAGAAGCCGCTGATGTAACCTTCAGCCTCAAGAACCTGTGCAACAGACTTCTTGATTTTGGATGACGGCATGCTCACATTCGCATGGCCCGCTTGTTGGGCGTTACGAATGCGGGTAAACATGTCCGCCAACGTATCTTGCATACTCATTTAAATAGTCCTCGGTTGTACAGCGCCCCAGTGACAAACATGGCGCACGTGAATCACGTACGCCATATCGCTACTGGGAATTGCTTACCAACTAGCTTTTTTCAGACCTGGCACGTTGCCCTTCATGCCTTCTTCACGCAGTTTAATACGTGACAGCTTGAACTTACGGTATACACCGTGTGGGCGGCCAGTCATCTGACAACGACGCTGCAAGCGGCTTGATGACGAATCACGCGGCAGCTTTTGCAGGGCCATTTGTGCATTCCAACGCTCTTCGTCAGAAGAGTTTGGATTCTTGATGATGGCTTTCAGTTCTTCACGCTTAGCGCCGAACTTAGCGACCAGCTTTTCACGCTTCAGTTCACGCTGCTTCATGCCGATTTTTGCCATGACTCAACTCCTTAGTTGCGGAACGGGAACTGCAGCGCTTTCAGCAGAGCGCGGCCTTCTTCGTTTGTTTTTGCCGTGGTGGTGATGGTGATATCCATACCGCGAACCTTGTCTACTTTATCGTATTCAATTTCCGGGAAGATAATCTGTTCCTTCACACCCATGCTGTAGTTACCGCGGCCGTCAAATGACTTCGGGTTAATACCACGGAAGTCACGTACACGTGGCAAAGAAATATCAACCAAACGGTCGATGAATTCCCACATGCGATCACGGCGCAGGGTTACTTTACAGCCGATTGGCCAGCCTTCACGTACTTTAAAACCAGCAACAGACTTGCGTGCTTTAGTAACGATGACTTTCTGACCAGCAATTGCTTCCATATCAGCAACTGCGCTATCCAGCAGTTTCTTATCGCCCAGTGCTTCACCAACACCCATGTTCAGGGTCACTTTGGTGATCTTTGGCACTTCCATGATGTTGCCGTAACCAAACTCTTCTTTCAGCTTGGCTACTACTTCTTCTTTGTACAGTTTTTCTAAACGTGACATAGCAGTACCCAGTCCTATCAGGCGTCGATTTGATCGCCAGTGGATTTGAAGATACGTACCTTGGTGTCACCTTCGACTTTAAAGCCAACGCGGTCAGCTTTTTCAGTCTTAGGATTCCAGATGGCCACGTTGGAAGCATGGATACCAGCTTCTTTCTCAACGATGCCGCCCGGCTGCTGAAGGTACGGGTTTGGCTTCTGGTGTTTTTTCACCATGTTAATGCCGGAAACAACCAGGCGACCGTCTTTACGTACTGTGCGAACAGTACCGCGTTTGCCTTTGTCTTTACCAGCAATAACAACTACTTCGTCGTTTTTGCGAATCTTTAACATACCGTGTCCCCTTCTCCCTTAAAGCACTTCTGGTGCCAGGGAAATGATCTTCATGAATTGCTCAGAACGCAGTTCACGGGTTACAGGGCCAAAGATACGGGTACCAATTGGCGCATTAGATGCGTTCAACAGTACTGCAGAGTTCACGTCAAAACGGATGATAGATCCGTCTGGACGGCGCACACCTTTTTTGGTGCGCACAACTACTGCGGTCATCACCTGACCTTTTTTAACTTTACCGCGAGGAATCGCTTCCTTAACGGATACTTTGATTAAATCGCCGATGCCGGCATAGCGACGATGTGAGCCGCCCAGTACTTTGATGCACTGAACGCGCTTCGCGCCGCTGTTGTCGGCAACGTCAAGCATGGTTTGAGTTTGAATCATGCTATTCGCTCCTAACTAACTGCGCCCGGTCTTAGACCTTGGCGGCGCGCTCGTCGATAGTTACCAGCGCCCATGTCTTGTTTTTAGACAAAGGACGCGACTCTTTTACAGTAACGATGTCGCCAATTTGGCACTCGTTATTAGCGTCGTGCGCCATTACTTTGGTAGAACGCTTCACGAACTTTTTATAGATCGGATGCTTAACAAAACGCTCTACCAGTACAGTGACGGACTTGTCCATCTTGTTGCTGACAACACGACCGCTGAGGGTACGGACTGTTTTGGTATTCTCAGTCATGCTCATTCACCTGCCTTTTGTGCCAGGACGGTCTTAACGCGAGCGATGTCACGACGAGCTTCTGTGATCAGATGAGTCTGACCCAGTTGACCAGTCGCTTTCTGCATACGCAGTTTGAACTGTTCGCCGCGCAGTTCTTCCAGCTGAGATTGCAGCTCAGCTACTGATTTTTCTTTCAGCTCACTTGCTTTCATCACAGCACCGTCCGTTTAACAAACTCAGTTTTGAAAGGCAGTTTCGCAGCAGCCAGAGCGAAGGCTTCACGCGCCAGTTCTTCTGACACACCTTCCATCTCATACAGCACACGGCCTGGCTGAATCTGAGCTACCCAATATTCCACGTTACCCTTACCTTTACCCATACGAACCTCAAGAGGTTTCTCGGTAATTGGCTTGTCCGGGAAAACGCGGATCCAGATTTTACCGCCCCGCTTAATTTTACGGGTCATGGCACGACGAGCAGCCTCGATCTGACGAGAAGTCATACGACCACGGCCAGTAGCCTTCAGGCCGTATTCACCGAAGCTCACTTTCGAGCCACGGATCGCCAGACCACGGTTACGACCGGTCTGTACCTTACGGAATTTCGTACGCTTTGGTAACAACATTACAAATTCCCCTTACGAACGACCGGATTTTTTCTTGCCCTGGCTCTTGGCGCGGTCACGAACTTCCTGAATACCACCCAGGATTTCGCCCTTGAAGATCCAGACCTTCACGCCAATAACACCATAGGTAGTGTGTGCTTCGTAGGTTGCGTAGTCGATGTCTGCACGCAATGTGTGCAGCGGAACACGACCTTCGCGATACCACTCAGAACGAGCAATTTCAGCACCACCCAGACGGCCACTTACTTGAATTTTGATACCTTCGGCACCGCCACGCATGGCGTTCTGAACGGCACGCTTCATAGCGCGACGGAACATCACACGGCGTTCCAACTGGTTAGCAACGCTTTGTGCAACCAATTTGGCATCTAAATCCGGCTTACGAACTTCTTCAATGTTGATGTGTACCGGAATACCCATCATGTCGCTGACGTCTTTACGCAGCTTTTCAACATCTTCGCCTTTTTTACCAATCACGATGCCTGGACGGGCAGTGTGAATGGTCACTTTGGCGTTTTGCGCTGGACGCTCAATAACGACCTTGCTAACAGACGCTTTTTCCAGGCGCTTCTCGATTAAAGAACGCACCTCGATGTCAGTCAGCAGGTTGTCGGCGTACTTATCCTTACCGGCATACCAGACCGAGTTATGGTCTTTGGTAATACCTAAACGGATACCGGTTGGATGAACTTTTTGACCCATCTGACCAACTCCTATTTTTCTGAAACTTTCACAGTGATGTGACAAGTACGCTTAAAGATACGATCAGCGCGACCTTTCGCACGAGGGCGAATACGCTTCATGGTCATACCTTCATCAACGAACACAGTAGAAACATTCAGTTCGTCGACATCAGCACCGTTATTGTGCTCAGCGTTGGCGATGGCAGATTCCAGCACTTTCTTGATGATGTCAGCGCCTTTTTTGCCGCTGAACGTCAGAATGTCGAGTGCTTCGGCAACATTTTTGCCGCGAATTTGATCTGCAACCAGGCGAGCTTTCTGTGCAGACAAGCGAGCACCACGTAATACGGCGGCTACTTCAGACATACTTCACCCCTATTAGCGTTTGGCTTTCTTATCCGCAACATGACCCTTATAAGTACGAGTCAATGCGAATTCGCCGAGTTTATGACCAACCATGTCTTCGGTTACGAAAACAGGCACGTGTTGACGGCCGTTATGTACAGCAATCGTCAGCCCCACGAAATCTGGAAAGATTGTGGAGCGGCGAGACCAAGTCTTGATCGGACGCTTGTCGTTCTTCTCAAGAGCGGCCTCTACCTTCTTCATCAAGTGATGGTCTATGAATGGACCTTTTTTCAATGAACGTGGCACAGTTCAATCCTCTCTAATTACTTCGCAGAACGACGACGTACGATCAGCTTATCGGTACGCTTATTCTTACGAGTCTTGTAACCCTTAGTCGGCACACCCCAAGGCGTAACCGGATGACGACCACCGGAAGTACGACCCTCACCACCACCATGTGGGTGGTCAACAGGGTTCATAACTACACCACGTACGGTCGGACGAATACCGCGCCAGCGTGATGCACCAGCTTTACCCAGCTCGCGCAGCGAGTGCTCAGAGTTACCCACTTCACCCAGAGTTGCGCGGCATTCGCTCAGCACTTTACGCATCTCGCCAGAGCGCAGACGCAGAGTGCAGTAAGTGCCTTCACGTGCAACCAACTGAACCGAGGTACCAGCTGAACGAGCGATCTGGCCGCCCTTACCTGGCTTCAGTTCAACGTTGTGCACAACGCTACCCACTGGGATGTTACGCAGAGGCATTGCACTGCCCACCTTGATTGGGGCCTCTTCACCAGACAGAACCTGGTCACCTGCTTTCAGACCTTTAGGAGCGAGAATGTAGCGACGCTCACCGTCCAGGTACTTCAACAGAGCAATGTTCGCACTGCGGTTCGGATCGTATTCCAGACGCTCAACAACAGCAGTGATGCCGTCTTTATTGCGCTTGAAATCGACCATACGGTAATGATGCTTGTGACCACCACCGATATGACGAGTAGTAATACGACCGTTGTTGTTACGGCCACCCGTCTTAGATTTCTTTTCTACCAGACCGGCGTACGGCTTGCCTTTGTGCAGCTCGCTGTTAACGACTTTAACCAGATGGCGACGGCCAGCAGAAGTCGGTTTAGTTTTCACCAATGCCATGACTTAAGCTCCCTTATTCCGCGTCTGCGAAGTCGATATCTTGACCCGCTGCGAGGCGAACGTACGCTTTACGCGTGTCGTTACGCTTGCCCATACCGCGAGCAGTACGCTTGGTTTTACCTTTAATGTTGACGGTCCGAACAGAGTCAACTTTGACTTCGAACAGAGCTTCAACAGCCTTTTTGATTTCTGGCTTAGTCGCATCTGGGGCTACGCGGAAAACGTACTGAGAGTTTTTCTCAGCAACCACGGTGGCCTTCTCAGAAATATGAGGAGCAACTAATACCTGATAAATACGTTCACGGTTCATGCGTAGGCCTCCTCAAGTTTCTTCAGAGCGTCTACAGTAACCAGAACTTTTTCAAAGGCGATCAGGCTAACCGGATCAATGGCAGAAGCTTCAGTAACACCAACGTGTGGAACGTTACGAGCAGCCAGATACAGTTTTTCGTCGACTTCACCGGCAACGATCAGTACGTTGTCCAGCTTCAGTTCTTTCAACTTAGCGACAAATTCTTTCGTCTTATGGCTTTCTACTGCGAAAGAATCCGCCACCACCAGACGCTCTTGGCGAACGAGCTCAGACAGAATCGACTGCATAGCAGCGCGATACATCTTCTTGTTTACTTTCTGGTCAAACTTGCGAGGTTTGGCAGCAAAGGTTACACCACCGCTGCGCCAGATTGGCGAGCTAGAAGTACCAGAACGAGCACGACCGGTACCCTTCTGACGCCATGGCTTGATACCGCCACCGCTGACTTCAGAACGGCTTTTCTGTGCTTTAGTACCCTGACGTGCACCTGCCAGATAAGCAGTTACAATCTGGTGAACCAGAGCTTCATTAAATTCACGACCGAAAGCGGCATCGGACACAGCAACGGCTGTACCAGTGTTAGTTTTCAGTTCCATTGCTTACCCCTTAGCCTTGACAGCTGGTTTAACAATGACGTCGGAACCAGTCGAACCTGGAACAGCACCTTTAATCAGCAGCAGATTGTTTTCTGCATCAACGCGAACAACTTCCAGACTTTGAGTAGTCTGCTGCTCTGCGCCCATGTGACCTGCCATCTTTTTGCCTTTCCATACGCGACCTGGGGTCTGACACTGGCCGATAGAACCAGGCGCACGGTGCGACAAAGAGTTGCCGTGAGTAGCATCTTGAGTAGCAAAGTTCCAACGCTTAACGCCGCCTTGGAAACCTTTACCCTTAGTCATGCCAGTAACGTCAACAGACTGACCCGCTTCAAACTGGGTTACAGTCAGTTCGTCACCCACATTCAGGGCTTCTTCAGTACGAAACTCGATCAAACCGCGACCAGCCTCAACATTGGCTTTCGCAAAGTGACCCGCTTCGGGCTTAGAGACGCGAGAAGCTTTCTTCTCACCATAAGTAATCTGCAGAGCGCTGTAACCGTCAGTGTCGGCGGTCTTAACTTGAGTAACACGGTTAGGTGTCACTTCCAATACAGTCACTGCGACAGATTGACCATCTTCGGTAAATACGCGAGTCATGCCCGCTTTCTTACCGACAATACCAATTGCCATTTTGTATTTCCTCTCGTGTACGGGGCTGATACCCACTATGGCCGCCCAGTTTAACGGGCGTTACACAGAGCACTGTGTAGGGGTAATTCCTTACGGATTAACCCAGACTGATCTGAACTTCCACACCGGCAGCCAGATCCAGCTTCATCAGCGCATCAACTGTTTTTTCAGTTGGCTCAACAATGTCGAGCATGCGCTTGTGTGTACGGATTTCGTACTGATCACGCGCGTCTTTGTTGACGTGCGGGGAGACCAGAACGGTATAACGCTCTTTACGAGTAGGCAGTGGAATAGGACCACGTACCTGAGCGCCCGTACGTTTGGCAGTGTCGACAATTTCCTGAGTCGAAGAATCGATCAGGCGATGGTCGAATGCCTTCAAACGGATACGGATTCGTTGGTTTTGCATTACCAAACCCCAAAAGTAAAAGTTAGAGCTCGCGTTACCCCTAGTTAAAGGGACGCGAATTGTATGCGGCTGTACAAAAAGTGTCAACCTTAGTCTGAAGACAACAAAAAAGCCCCACCATCTCTGGCGAGGCTTTCCTGTCAGAAAGAGCTATCTCTTTCTTATGCTTGCGCTGTTAAAGATCACTCG